>CANFIE010000067.1 GCA_947446625.1 Acetobacteraceae bacterium
CATCAACTGCGGCAGGGCGCGGCGGTTGGCGGCGGCCACCTGCTGCCGCGTGGCCACGCCCATATGGGTAAAGCCCTGATCCAGCAGCGCCATCATGTGGCGGTCACGCTCGCGCCCGGTGCGGCCACCGAATACCGCAGCCACCAGGCGCACGCCGTCTCGGCGGGCGCTGGCCACCAGGTTGAAGCCGCTGTCATTCACGTAGCCGGTCTTGATGCCGTCTGTGCCTTCATATTCCTGCAGCAGCCGGTTGTGGTTGAAGGCGACCCGGCCGCGGAAGCGGAAATGCGGCGTGGCGAAATAGTGGAACTGCTCGGGGAAGTCGCGCATCAGCCGGCGGCCGAGCAGCGCCATGTCACGCGCCGTGCTCACCTGTTCGGAATCCGGCAGGCCGGAGGCGTTGCGGAACACGGTATGCGCCATGCCCAGGCCGCGGGCGCGCAGCGTCATCATTTGCGCAAAGCGGTGTTCGCTGCCCTGGCCCAGATGCTCGCCCAGAGCGGCGGCGGCGTCATTCGCGGATTTGGTGACCAGGGCGAGGATGGCTTCCTCCACCGAGATGGTCATGCCCGGCACCAACCCAATGCGCGACGGCGGCATGGTGGCGGCATCCTCGGAGACGCGGATGGGCGAGTTCAACTCCAGCCGGTTATCCCGCAGCGCCTCGAACGCCATGTACAGCGTCATCATCTTGGTCAGTGACGCAGGGTGGCGCAGTTCATCGGGGTTGGCCGCCACCAGCACATTGCCGGTGGCCGCGTCGGTCACGATGGCGGCGTAGCGCTCGCTGCCGATCTGCGCCGTGGCCGGCTTGCCGACGAGCGTGCCCCCCAGCACGATCATGGCGCCGGCCAAAAGCCGCAGCGCGGCGCCCAGCCAGGTCCGAGGCGCGGTGGTGTTGCCTGTGAGCATGTTCAGTCCCTGCGCATGGCATGCCCCCCCGGCAACCATGCAACCGGGCGAGTCTAGGCGGGGCGGGCGCCAGGCGTCTAGCGGAACTGAACGCGAACAATCATGATTCGCAAGGACTTATCGTGGGGAACGAGCGGCTGCAGCGGCGTTATGCTGCACTGCAAAATATTTACTTGCAAACCCGCCAGGGTTTCGGATATCGAAACCTCATGTTGCAGTGCAGCAAAGCCGGAAATCGCCGCGCTTGCTGCCTTAGTTGCCCTTTCCACACTGAAACGCAAGGAATAATTCCATGGCGCTCCCGACCGAAGCCAAGACCGCTGACGTGAAGAAGCTGGTGACCGAGGCTGCCCAGACCGGCGCTGCCCAGGCCCGCAAGATGATTGCCGACAGCACCACCACCGCCCGCGCCACCATGGAAAAGAGCGTCGAGCACGCCAACAAGGCCGCCGACGGCATCTTCAAGGCCGCCGAGGAAGCCGCCGAGTTCGGCCGTGGCAATGTGGAGGCCATGACGAAGGCCGCCCAGGCCTATGTGGTTGGCTTCCAGGATCTGGGCCGCCAGTCCATGGCGCTGTTCCAGGGCCTGGCCGACCAGGCGATGGAAAACGCCAAGGCGCTGTCGGGCGTGAAGAGCCTGAAGGAAGCCGCCGAGCTGCAGACCAGCTTCGCCCGCACCTCGGTGGAAAAGACCCTGGCCGAGACCACCAAGATGCAGGAAGCGGCCATCAAGCTGGCCGAAACCGCCATGGCCCCGCTGACCGCCCGCGTGACCGTGGCTGTTGAGAAGCTGTCGCGCCCGCTGGCGGCCTGAACCTTACTATATGGGTAGGTGCCCGGCCTGGGTGCCCGCCCCTGGCTTCAGGCCCGGTTTCGGCCCCTGCGGGGTGCCGGGCCGGGCCTTTTGCTTTTTCGGGCGAATTTCAGCCGGGCGGTTGCAGCCTGGGGTTTGCCGCCCAATTTCATCCCCAGGCGGTTTCCGGTGGCCAGATTGCACCGGGGCCTTCACGCGGCGGCCATTCGGCCGTTATCCTCACCTTCCAGGGGGTCGGCAGGTTGCCGGCTCGCCAAAGCCTTGCCGGTGGAACGGCATCCGCACCAGGACAACCATGAGCGATCCAGACAAGCGGCAGACCGGGGGCAATACGCCGGGCGATACCAACCCCAACACCGGGGTGGTGGTGAAGGCTCGCCCGCGCACCAAGAAGCCTTCGATGTACAAGGTGCTGATGCTGAACGACGACTACACGCCGATGGAGTTCGTCGTGCATGTGCTGGAGCGCTTCTTCCAGAAGAACCGCGAGGAGGCGACGCGCATCATGCTGCATGTGCATCGGCGCGGCGTGGGCGTGTGCGGCGTTTACACCTACGAGGTTGCCGAGACCAAGGTGACCCAGGTGATGGATCTGGCCCGCCAGAACCAGCACCCGCTGCAATGCACGATCGAGAAAGAGTGATCGTGCCAGCCTGACCGGGATGCAACCCCGGCCGAAAGAGGGGTCTCGCCCAGCGGGGTGGCGGACCCCAGATGGAAATAATGAACCACCGCCTCGCCGCGCCGCCATTTTTGCCTACGTAAATCCCTGAAGGATTGCTTAGGCTGCGATTGCGGAAACCCACACAGGGAGCGTCATACCATGTTGTCACGCAATCTCGAGCAGACGCTCCACCGCGCTCTTGGCCTGGCCAATGAGCGCCGGCACGAATACGCCACGCTTGAACACCTGCTGCTGGCCCTGACCGACGACACCGACGCCGCCGGCGTGTTGCGTGCCTGCGGCGTGGATGCCGAGAAGCTGAAGCGGGACCTGGCCGAGTTCCTCGACAAGGACCTGGCCGGCCTGGTGACCGAGCGCAGCGGCGACCCTAAGCCCACCGCCGGCTTCCAGCGCGTGGTGCAGCGCGCCGCCATTCATGTGCAGTCCAGCGGGCGGGACGAAGTCTCGGGCGCCAATGTGCTGGTGGCGCTGTTCAGCGAACGCGAATCCCACGCCGTGTACTTCCTGCAATTGCAGGACATGACGCGGCTGGATGCGGTAAACTTCATCAGCCATGGCATCGCCAAGGCGCCCGGCCGCACGCAGAACCGCCCGGTGCAGGGCACGCCCTCCAACAGCGCGTCCGAGAAGGGCGAGGAGTCGGAGAAAGAGGAAAAGCCCGCTCGCGGTGGCCGCAACCAGGATGCGCTGTCGAATTACTGCGTGAACCTGAACAAGAAGGCCCAGGCCGGCAAGATCGACCCCTTGATCGGCCGCGACCAGGAAATCGAGCGCACCATCCAGATCCTGTGCCGCCGCACCAAGAACAACCCGCTTTATGTGGGTGACCCGGGCGTGGGCAAAACCGCCATTGCCGAAGGCCTGGCCAAGCGCATCATTGAAGGCGATGTGCCCGAGGTGCTGCTGAAGTCCACCATCTACGCGCTGGACATGGGCAGCCTGCTGGCCGGCACGCGCTACCGTGGTGACTTTGAGGAGCGGCTGAAGGCGGTGGTGAACGAGCTGGAGGCGCAGCCCGGCAGCATCCTGTTCATCGACGAAATCCACACCGTGATTGGTGCCGGCGCCACCAGCGGCGGCGCCATGGACGCTTCCAACCTGCTGAAGCCGGCGCTGGCCCAGGGCACGCTGCGCTGCGTTGGCAGCACCACCTACAAGGAATACCGCCAGCACTTCGAGAAGGATCGCGCCCTGGTGCGGCGCTTCCAGAAAATCGACGTGAACGAGCCGACCATCGAGGACACCATCAAGATCCTCCAGGGGCTGAAGACCAATTACGAGAAGCACCACAAGGTCATCTACACGCCCGAGGCGATCAAGGCCGCGGTGGAGCTTTCGGCCAAGTACATCCATGACCGCAAGCTCCCCGACAAGGCGATCGACGTGATCGACGAAGTGGGCGCCAGCCGCATGCTGGTGCCGGAGAGCAAGCGCCGGAAGAAGGTGACGCTGCGCGACGTGGAGGAGATTGTGGCCAAGATCGCTCGCATTCCCCCCAAAAGCGTCAGCGCCGACGACAAGGAAGTGCTGCGCACGCTGGAGCGTGACCTGAAGGCGATGGTCTTCGGCCAGGACAAGGCGATTGAGACCCTGTCGGCCGCCATCAAGCTGAGCCGCGCCGGGCTGCGCGACCAGGAGAAGCCGATTGGCAACTACCTGTTCAGCGGCCCCACCGGTGTTGGCAAAACCGAGGTTGCCAAGCAACTGGCCAAGACGCTGGGCATTGAACTGATTCGCTTCGACATGAGCGAATACATGGAACGCCACAGCATCAGCCGGCTGATCGGCGCGCCGCCGGGCTATGTCGGGTTTGACCAGGGTGGGCTGCTGACCGACAGCATCGACCAGCATCCGCATGCCGTGCTGCTGCTGGACGAGATCGAGAAGGCCCACCAGGACCTGTACAACATTTTGTTGCAGGTGATGGACCACGGCAAGCTGACCGACCACAACGGCAAGACGGTGGATTTCCGCAACGTCATCCTCATCATGACCACCAATGCCGGCGCCGCCGAAATGGCGAAGACCGCCATTGGCTTCGGCGCCACGGTCCGGGTGGGTGAGGATACCGAGGCGATCAACCGCATGTTCACGCCGGAATTCCGCAACCGACTGGACGCCATTGTGCCCTTCGGTGGGCTGACGCCTGAGATTGTCGGCCATGTGGTGGAGAAGTTCGTGATGCAGTTGGAAGCCCAGCTGGCGGATCGCAACGTCACCATCGAACTGTCCAGCGCGGCCAAGGAATGGCTGGCCGAGAAGGGCTACGACCCGCTGTATGGTGCCCGGCCGTTGGCCCGCGTCATTCAGGAATACGTCAAGAAGCCGCTGGCCGAGGAGCTGCTGTTCGGCAAGCTGGTGAAGGGTGGCGCGGTGAAGGTGGCGCTGCGCGATGGCGCCCTGTCCTTCGACTATGCCGAGCCGGCCATGCCCGCCTTGCCGAAGCCGGAAGGCGGCGACGAGAATGAGCGCGAGCCGGAGACGGCCGAGCCCTAGAGCAATATCCATTCTGATGGAATCATCAGAATGGATTTCTTGCTCTAGTTTCAAATAGTTATAGAGCACGAAATGCGTCCGTCAGGGCTCATGGTGCTCTAGCCTCGCGTTGAACTTCGCGGGATGATGCGCGGGCGCCAGGGCAATCCTGGCGCCCGTTTGCAATTCCGGGGAAACGCCATGAGCGCGATAAAAGACTGGGACGCCTATAACGCCGCCGCCCGCGTGCGCGGCAAGGAACTGAATGGCCTGCACCCGGAACTGGTCAAGGGCTTCGGTGCCCTGGCGGCAGGCGCGGCCAAGACCACCCATCTGGACGCCAAGACCCGTGAGCTGATTGCCCTGGCCGTGGCGGTGACCACGCGCTGCGACGGTTGCATCGACGCCCATGTGCGCAAGGCCAAGACCGCCGGCGCCACCAAGGCGGAAATGGCCGAGGCGCTGGGCGTGGCCATTGCCCTTAACGCCGGCGCCGCCTTCACCTATTCACTGCACGTGCTTGACGCTGCCGGAGATGATGCGAAATGACCGAAACCACCGTAACGCTTGAGGTGAAGGACTACGTGGCCGTGGCCACGCTGACCCGCCCGCCGGTGAACGCGATGAACTGGGCGATGCGCGAACGCATCATCGAAATCATGGACCAAGCGAATGACCGCGAGGATATCCGCGTGGTGGTGCTGACCGGCGCCGGCAACATCTTCTGCGCCGGGGCCGACCTGAAGGAACGCCCGGACGCCAACAACCCCGGCCAGTTCAACTGGCACAACCGGCTGACGCGTGAGAGCTTCAACTGCATCAAGGAATGCAGCAAGCCGGTGATCTGTGCGGTGAATGGCGCGGCGCTGGGTGCCGGCTTCGCCATCATGGCGTTCTGCGACATCATGCTGGCCAGCGACAACGCCACCTTCGGCATGCCGGAGATTGACGTGGGTCTGGCCGGTGGCGCCGCCATGCTGAACGAGATGTTCGGCAAGAGCAAAATGCGCCGCATGATGATGACCGGCCAGCGCATTCCAGCGGCCGAGCTGTATCGCCGTGGCATCATCGAGGCCTGCGTGCCGCGTGACCAGCTGCACGCCGAAGCCATGGCGATCGCGACCGAGATTGCCAGCAAGGCGCCGCTCGGCATCAAATACGCGAAGACCAGCTGCAACATGGTGGAGCTGATGCCAGCGAAGGACGCCTATCGCTTCGAGCAGAACTTCACCTACGAGCTCAGCAAGACCGAGGACGCCGCCGAGGCGCGCAAGGCCACGCTGGAAAAGCGCAAGCCCGTGTACAAGGGCCGCTGACATGGCCGGGGTGCTGGCGCTTTGGCACAATCTCGCCCCTGGCGCCGAGGAAGTTTTCCCGCGCTGGTATAATCGCCAGCACCTGTTTGAACGCGTCGGCGTGCCGGGCTTTCAGTTCGGCCAGCGCTACCAGGCGTTGGCGGCGGACCGGCAGTATTTCTGCTTCTACCAGGTGGCGGAGCCGGCAGTGCTGGCCTCGCCCGCCTATCTCGAACGGCTGGACAACCCCACCGCCTGGACGCGGGACGTGATGGCGTATTTCCGTGACATGCTGCGCACGGTCTGCACCATCACCCACAGCCAGGGCGCGCTGGTGGGATCGCACTGCGTTACCTGGCGGTGCAATGCCGCGCCAGTTGCGCACGCTGCCACGCTGGCGGTGCTGGGTGGGCGAGACGATGTGGCGCGGGTGCAGCTATGGCAGGCCGCCGCCACGCAAACCCCGGAGAACAACGAAGCCAAGCTGCGCCAGGGTGACGCCCTGATTGGCGGCGCGCTGGTGGTGCAATGCATTGGCGAGCAGGCCGCGCGCGACGTTGCGGCGCTGGATGTCTCGGCCGTGGTGGGCAGCGCGCAGCCGCAAAGCTACGCGCTGCTGGCGGCGCGTTATCCGGCCACCGCGCCCATGATGTAGGGCTTCAGCGCGGCATAGATCAGCGCATGCGTCGGCGTGGGCACGCCCAATTCACGGCCCATGCTGACCACCTTGCCCGAAAGCCAGGGCAACTCGATCCGGTTGCCGCGAATGAGATCCACGGCCATGGAGGCGCGCATATTCGCCGGCGCCTTGGCCCAGCCGGCCACAATGCGGTCCACCGTGCCATCCGGTAGCTTCACGCCCTTGGCCACGGCCACGGCGGCAACTTCCTCGGCGGCGGCGCGCATGAAGGGGGCGATATCCGGGTCGTCGCGCAACTCGCCCATGGTGCGGCGGGTCAGCCCGGTCATGCCGGAATTGGCCGCCAGCAGGATGAACTTCAGCCACAGCTCGGTGACGATCCGGTCGCTCAGCGCGGCATCAAAGCCGGCCTTCTGGCACAGCGCCAGGAAGGCTTCGCCGCGTGGGGTGATGCTGCCATCCAACTCACCGAAGATCAGCTTCATGAAGGTGCCGGTCTGGCGGATCACGCCCGGGGCTTCGATGGTGGCGCTGATCTGCGCCACGCCGCCCATCACCACCTTCGGCCCCAGAATCGGCAGTAGGCGCTCGCTGGCGTCAATGCCGTTCTGGAAGGGCATGACGGCGGTATTCGGCCCAACCATGGGCTTGATCGCCTCGCCAGCGCTCTCAACATCCCACAGCTTCACGCAGAACAGCACCAGGTCCACCACGCCGACTTTCGCGGGGTCGTCGGTGGCCTGGGTGGGCACCAGGTGGGTTTCGCCGCGCCCGCCGGTGATGCGGAGCCCATGCTCCTGCATCGCCTTCAGATGCGCGCCGCGCGCGATGAAGGTTACATCCGCGCCGGCCTTGGCCAGGGCGGCGCCAAAGGCCCCGCCCACGCCGCCGGCGCCAACAACTGCAATGCGCATCGCGCGCTCCCTCGAAGGTTTCTCAGTACCTCTTATAGCTGAGGAACTTGCCTGTCATCGTCACCTTCACCCGGTCGCCCTTCTGGTCGGGCAGGCGCTCCAGCACCATATCGTAGTCGATGGCGGACATGATGCCGTCGCCGAATTCCTCGTGGATCATGTCCTTCCAAGTGGTGCCATAGACCAGCACCATTTCGTAGAAGCGGTAGATCAACGGGTCGGTCGGCGGCATGGGCTGGGCGCCGCGATACGGAATCTCGCACAGCGTCGCTTCTTCTTCCTCATCCAGGCCCAGAATCTCGGCAATGCCGCGGGCATGCTGCGGCTCGGCGCTCATCTGGCCCATGCACAGCGCGCAGGTCCACACCGGAGACATGGTGATGCGGGCGGCGATGTCGGCCCACTTCAGACCCTTCTTCTTCTTGATCTTGAGGATCTTGTGGCCGAGTTCAGTCTTAGCGTCGTTCATGGTCTGCGCTTTCCTCTTGGGCTTGGCGATGGCTATGGGGCCCGGCGTTGGTGCCGGGGGTGGGGTGATGGTTGGGGCCGGGTCAGGTTCCGGCGGCGGCGGCGCATGCTCGCGCTTGCCAGCAGCACTTGGCCCAGCAGGTCTCACGACCGGCAAGGCGCGGCGGTCCCAGCCCGGCATCGGCTTGCCGCGCAGCGCCGTGCTGCGCGTCAGCAGAAACTCCAGGATGTGGTCACGCAGCGGGTGATAGCCCGGCAGCTTGTGCAGGTTGGCGCGGTCACGCGGGCGGGGCAGGGTGTTCTGCACCACTTCGGCGATGTGGCTGTCGGGCCCGTTGGTCATCAGCAGAATGCGGTCGGCCAGCAGAATGGCCTCGTCCACGTCATGCGTGATCATGAAGGCGGTCTGGTTCGCCTCCTGCACCAGCCGGCTCACCTCATCCTGCAAGGCGCCGCGGGTCAGTGCATCCAGCGCGCTGAAGGGTTCGTCCATCAGCAGCATCTTCGGCGCCAGCGCCAGGGCGCGGGCAATGCCCACGCGCTGCTTCATGCCGCCCGAGAGCATGCTGGGCTTGCGCCCAGCCGCCGCGCCCAACCCCACCTTTTCCAGTGCGGCGCGGGCGGCCTCGTTCAACTGCGCCTTGCTCCAGTTCGGGTGCCGGCACGACAGCGCGAAGGCCACATTGGCCTCGGCCGTCATCCACGGCATCAGCGCATGGCCCTGGAAAATCACCGCGCGGTCCAGCGACGGCCCGCTGATCTCCACGCCATCCACAATCACGCCGCCGCTGTCGGGCTTGTCCAGCCCCGCCAGAATGTTCAGCACCGTGGTCTTGCCGCAGCCGGAATGCCCGACGAGGCAGACGAATTCACCGCGATTCACGCCGAACCAAAGGTCCTGGAACACGGTGTGGCCAGGGTAGGCGCGGGTAACCGCTTCCACCGAGACATAGGGGTGCAAATCGCTCATTCCTGCCACGCCACCAGCCGCGCCACGGCGCCCAGCGCCCGGTCCAACAACAGCCCCACCAGGCCGATCAGCAGAATCGCAATCACGATGTCTGCCAGCGAGAGATTGTTCCACTGGTTCCACACCCAGTAGCCAATGCCGGTGCCGCCCACCAACATCTCGGCCGCCACAATCACCAGCCAGGCGATGCCGATGGAAATCCGCATGCCGGTGAGGATGGTGGGCGCCGCCGCCGGCAGTATCACCCGCCAGGCGGTCTTCAACGTGCCGGCTTCCAGCGTGCGCGCCACGTTCAGCCATTCACGCCGCACGCTGGCTACGCCGAAGGCGGTGTTCAGCAGCATGGGCCACAGCGCGCAGATGAAGATGACGAAGATCGCCGAGATCGCGCTGTCCTTGATGGTGTAGAGCGCGAGCGGCATCCAGGCGAGCGGTGAAACCGGCCGCAGCACCTGGATGAAGGGATTGAGTGCGGCATTCAGCAATGGCGACATGCCGATGAGAAAGCCAAACGGCACCGCCACCAGCGCCGCCAACACAAAGCCGGCGGTAACGCGCAGCAGCGAATAGGCCACCTGAATGCCAACGCCCTGGTCATTCGGGCCGCGAACATAGAAGGGATCCTTCACCAGTTCCCATAGCCGGGCGCCCACGGCACCAGGCCGAGGGAAGGGGGTTTGCCCACCGGTGGCGGCCGCCTGGCCCACCAGCGCGGCGTATTCGGGGTCCACGGTGGCGGTGCCGCCACCGCGCGTGGCGGCGGCTTCCCACAGTGCCAGGAAGCCAGCCAGAAAGGCGAGCGCGAGCAAGCCCGCGCGCCAGGTCGATACTGCCTTGTGCATGGTTCAGCTGCGAATATTCGGCGCGGTCCAGGCCGCGGGTGCGGCCGGGTTGAAGGTGGCACCCATGATGGTATGGCTGCGATAGGTCTCGGCCGGCACCGGCAGGCCAGCGGCGCGCATCGCCTTGCCAGCGTCGAGTGCCAGGAACACCTGCTCCGCTACCGCCTTGTAGTCCACATCGGTGCGGATCTGCCCCCAGCGCTTCATCTGCGTCAGCATCCACACCGCCATGGACTGCCAGGGGAAGGGGTCGAAGCCAATCCGCGCCGGCTCGCGCTTCACCCCGCCCAGGCCGTCGGCATAGGTGCCCACCAGCACCTGCTCCACCACGGTCTGCGGCTGGTTCAGGTAGTTCTGCGCGCTGATGGCGGCGGCCACGTCCTTGCGGTTCTCCGGCTTGGCCGCATGCGCCGTCGCCTCGACAATGCTTTTCAGCAGCGCGGCGAAGGTATTCGGCGCCTCGGTCAGCATCGGCCGCGGCACGGCAAAGGCGCAGCAGGGGTGGCCGTCCCACAGCTCCTTCGTCAGCACATGAATGAAGCCAACGCCGTCATACACCGCACGCTGGTTGAAGGGGTCCGGGCCGAGGAAGCCATCAATGTTGTCGGCGCGCAGATTGGCCACCATTTCCGGCGGCGGCACGGCGCGGATCTGCACATCGGTATCGGGGTTCACGCCATGCTCGGCCAGGTAGTGGCGCAGCAGATAGTTGTGCATGGAATAATCGAACGGCACGGCGAAGCGGAAGCCCTTCCAGCTGCGCGGATCGCGCCGCTCGGTGTGCTTCTTCGCCAGGGTAATGGCCTGGCCGTTGGTGTTCTCAATGGCGGCCACCGCCCAGGGCACCGGCTGCGCCACGCCCACGCCCATGCTCATGGCCAGCGGCATCGGGCTGAGCATATGCGCGGCGTCGTATTCCTTGTTGATCGCCTTGTCGCGGATCACGGCCCAGCCGGCGGTGCGGATAACCTCCACATTCAGGCCGTTGCGCTCATAAAACCCCATCGGGTGCGCCATGATGATGGGCGTGGCGCAGGTGATGGCGATGAAGCCGATCTTGAGGTCCTTCTTCTCCGGCGTGCCTGCACCTTGGGCAAAGGCGTCGCGCATATCGGCCAGCGGCAGCACGCTGGCCAGCGCGGCCATCACCCCGGCGGTGCCGAAGCGTTCCAGCAAAGCGCGGCGGGTGGCAACGGCGGGGAAGGCGGCGCGCAGCGCGGCATTGTCAACCGCCAGGCCCAGCTCGGCGGTGCCATCGGCCGGCGCGGCATCACACAGGAATTGGCTGGAATGTTGGCCGCACCCACAATTGGCGGCTCCAAAACGAGACATGGACTGGCTCCCGGGCTTGCGCTGTTCCCGGGCAATTCAGCAATCGGCGTGCCAGCAAATCAGGCGGCCTCCGGCCGCGAAACGGCGCTAAATTGAGCGAGACCGCCTGCAAAACAGCCCAATTTCAGATCAATTAGCCCAATTATTCAGCGGATGCCTTCTGCAGGATATGCTCCGGGGTGGAGGAGACCACGTCGACATATTTCGGCTTGAAGGCGGCGGCCCCACCTTCAATCAGGCTGAGGAATTGCGGCTGCATCGCCTTCAGCACCGGCAATATCGCCGCGTGCTCGGCAATGCTGGCCCATTCGGCAATCAGGAAAAACCGCTGCGGGTCGGTGCTGTCGCGGCACAGCACGCCGTCTTTCCGCTGTGCCGGCGATTTGTGCATGGGGTTGTCGTCGCCATAGTCAAAGGCTTCGAACAGCGCGATGAACTCGGCCTCGCGCCCCGGCAGCACCCGGAAATCATAGATGTGCAGCACGCTGCCGCGCTGTGCCAAGGGTTCCTGCGCCATCGCCAATCTCCACCCGGGGGTTGCCAGGGTGGCAGCATGGCGCGGCCCGGCGCGGCAGGCCAGCCTGCGTAACGCCGGGCTATTCCCATCCGGGCCGTTGGGGGCCTTATCCCAGCGTGCGGTTCTTCTTCGTGCCCATGCCGCGCATGAAGCGGTCACGGATCTGCGCCGGGTCGCGCTCGGTCTGCGCCTTCGGCCCCTGGGTATCCAGCTTGCAGCCAATGAAGTGCGGGCCATCAGTGGCCAGGGCATTGTCCAGCATGCGCTCGAACTCGGCCTCATCCGCCGCCCAGGCCGCCGTGGTCAGGCCGCAGCCGCGGGCAATGGCCACGTAGTCGGCATTGGCGCCCGGCGTGGGCTGCCCACCGGTGATCTGATAGATCCCGTTGTCGAACAGCACGATGATCAGATTCTTCGGCGCCAGCGCAGCCACCGTGGTCAGGCAGCCCAGTTCCATCAGCAGCGAGCCATCGCCCTCCAGCGCAAAGGTCTTCCGGGCCGGCTGGGCCAAAGCAACGCCCAGCGCAATCGGAATGGCCAGCCCCATGCTGCCCAACATATAAAAATTCTGCGGGCGATGCCCGGCCGACCACAGGTCGAAATTGCTGTGGCCGATGCCGCCGATCACGGCTTCTTCCTGCTTCAGCTTGGCCACCAGCCGGGTGGTCAGGTCAAAGCGATACATCCGCTTCAGGTTATGGGTCGTGCCGCTCATTTCTGCACCGCCTTGCCGCCGGTCAGCAGCGGAGAAAGGATCAGCGCCGCCGGCGCCTGGGTCAGGTGGGCCTGGCGAATGGTGCGGTCCACAATGAACTCGCACTCGTCCAGCCGGCTCACCGTGTGGTGCTCCATGGCCAGGCTATCAAGAATGGGGCGCATGGTGCGGCACACCGCCGCCTGGCCCACATTGAACTCGCCCAGGGTGCCGCGCTCGCTGATGATCATGACCACCGGAATCTGGAAGGCGCAGGGCAGGCTGGCCAGCACATTCGGCAG
>CANFIE010000068.1 GCA_947446625.1 Acetobacteraceae bacterium
GGTCTCCGAATTGAACCGGATGACCTGCACCTTGACCTGCTGGCCGATCTGCAGCGCCTCGGACGGGTGATTGATGCGCCGCCACGCGATGTCGGTGACGTGCAGCAGCCCATCGACGCCGCCCAGGTCCACGAAGGCGCCGTAGTCGGTGATGTTCTTCACCACGCCGTCGAGCACCATGCCTTCCTTCAGGCCCTGGATCAGCTCGCTGCGCTGTTCCGCACGGGTTTCCTCGAGCACGGCGCGGCGGGAGACCACGATGTTGCCGCGGGCGCGGTCCATCTTCAGGATCTGGAAGGGCTGCGGGCTGCCCATCAGCGGGCCGACATCGCGCACCGGGCGGATATCAACCTGGCTGCCGGGCAGGAAGGCCACGGCGCCGCCGAGGTCAACCGTGAAGCCGCCCTTGACCCGACCGAAGATCACGCCGTTGACGCGCTGCTGCGCGGTGAAGGCCTTTTCCAGGTTGGTCCAGGCTTCTTCGCGGCGGGCCTTTTCGCGCGACAGCACGATGGAACCGTCACGGTCCTCATAGCGCTCGACGAACAGCTCGATCACGTCGCCCGGCTTCACTTCGGCCTTGGCGCCGGGAGCGGCGAATTCCTTGAGAGGGACGCGGCCCTCGCTCTTCAACCCAACGTCAACGACGGCGAAGTCATCATCAACGCGGATGACGCGGCCGGTGACGACGGAACCGGCGAAGCCGGTATCAGCACCCAGGCTCTCGTCGAGCAGGGTGGCGAAATCCTCCATCCCGAAATCCTGGGCGGCGGTGTTGGCGGTTGCCATGAAGCAGATGTTTCCTGACGGCCCCGGGTGAACGGGGGAGCGGGTATGCGCCCCTACCAGCGGCAGGAACGGCTTGGTCTGGCACCTGGTGCCGGGGACCCGAGGGTTGGGCGTGGTGACGGTGCGCCCGTATCCGGCCCGGGCAACCGGCCCGAGGACCGGCAACACAGGCACCGCACCCCAGCTGGAGCATGGTTGTGAGGCACGCCTAGGCGCGCAAAGGGGGCGGAGTCAAGCGATGGTAACGCCCAGGGCGCCAAGTCGGCTGCGGAGTTGCGCCATTACCGCAACAAAGGCGGCATTGGCATCCAGCGCCGTGGTGTCCAGCACCAGGGCATCCTCGGCCGGGCGCATGGGGGCGGTGGCGCGCTCGGCATCCTGCTTGTCGCGCTGGCGGGTCTCCGCCTCCACCTGGGCCAGCGGAATGGCCTGGCCGGCGGCGGTCATCTCCAGCCAGCGCCGCTGCGCCCGCGCTTCGGGCGAGGCGGTGATGAAAAACTTCACCGACGCATCGGGGAACACCACCGTGCCAATGTCACGCCCATCCAGCACCGCGCCCCGGCTACGGCCGAAATTACGCTGGAATTCCAACAGCGCGGCCCGCACCCCGGGAATGGCGGCAACCCCGCTGGCGGCCAGCGCGGCCTCCGGCGTGCGCAGATCCTGGCGCTCCAGGTCGGCGGGGCTCAGGGCCAGGGCCTCGGCCGTCGCCACGGTGGCGTCGCGCGGGTCGCCGGCGCGGTCCAGCACGCGGCGGCCGACGGCGCGGTACAGCAGGCCGGTATCCAGGTAGGGCAGGCCCAGCTCGGCGGCCATGCGCCGCGCCAGCGTGCCCTTGCCGGCGGCGGCGGGGCCGTCGATGGCAATAATCAACGGCCCGCTCATGCGGCGGTAATGGCGGCACCGCCCGCCGCCTGGTTCACCAGCCCGGCAAAGCCCGGGAAGCTGGTGTCGATGAAGCCAGCATCATCCACCGCCACCGGGGCGCGGCTGGCCAGCCCCATCACCAGGGCCGACATGGCCAGCCGGTGGTCCATATGCGTGGCCACCAGGCCGCCGCCGGGAATGGCGCCGGCGGTGCCCTGCACAATCAGGTCATCGCCCTCAACCCGGGCCTGAATACCATTGGCCGCCAGCAGGTCATGGGTGGCGGCCAGGCGGTCGCTTTCCTTCACCCGCAGCTCGGCCAGGCCACGCATTCGGGTTTCGCCCTGGGCGGCGGCGGCGGCCACGGCCAGAATGGGGTATTCGTCAATCATGCTCGGCGCCCGCTCCGGCGGTACGTCCACACCATGCAGCGGGCCGTATTCGGCCAGAATATCGCCCACCGGCTCGCCGCCTTCTACCCGGGCGTTCTGCACCGTCAGCCGGGCGCCCATCTCCCGCAGCGTGGCGAACAGCCCGGTGCGCAGCGGGTTCAGCCCCACATTCTCCACCACCAGGGCCGAGCCCGGCACCAGCAGCGCCGCCACCAGCAGGAAGGCGGCCGAGGACGGGTCGCCCGGTACCAGTATCGGCGCGGCCACCAGCTCCGGCTGGCCTTCCAACTCAATCACCCGGCCCTCGGCGGTATCGGCCACCCGCACGGTGGCGCCGAAATGGCGCAGCATGTTCTCGGTGTGGTCGCGGGTCGGCTCGCGCTCCACAATCCGGGTGGTGCCACGGGCGCACAGTCCGGCGAGCAGGCAGGCTGATTTCACCTGGGCCGAGGGCACCGGCACCACATAATCCAGCGGCAGCGGCTCGGCGGCGCCCTGCACCGCCAATGGCAAGCGGCCGCCCTCTCGGGTCTGGAACTGCGCCCCGGTCAGCGCCAGCGGCACGGTCACGCGCTTCATGGGCCGGCTGCGCAGGCTGGCATCTCCGGTCATCACGGAAAATATCGGGTGGCCGGCCAGCAGGCCGCACAGCAGGCGGGCGGCGGTGCCGGAATTGCCCATGTCCAGCACGTCGGCCGGCTCGGTCAGCCCGCCCACGCCACGGCCGGCCACGCGCCAGCGGCCCGGGGCCAGCTGTTCCACGGTGGCGCCCAGCTGGCGCATGGCGGCGGCGGTGCGCAGCACATCCTCGCCCTCCAGCAGGCCGGTAATCTCGGTGGTGCCCACGGCCAGGGCGCCAAACATCAGCGCGCGATGGCTGATGGACTTGTCCCCGGGCACCGTCAGGCGGCCGGAAAGGGGCGCCGGCGGGGTACCGGAACGGAGCGGTTTGAGGTTGGCGAGGCTGGACATGTTTTGGGCGTTTGACATGGGGGCCAGCGCGTGGCAATCGGCCCGACCGATTTTTCGCGCCCGCGAAGGCCCCGGCCGCAAGCCGGTGCGCGTGCGCCTTTTACAGCGAGGCTGATCCCGATGGCCAAGCCCGAAATGGGCCTCAAGCGAGTTTGTGTCGCCTGTGGTACCCGCTTCTATGACCTCACCCGCGTCCCTGCGGTGTGCCCCAAGTGCAGCACGGAACAGCCGGCCGAACAGCCGCGCCTGCGCCGTGGCAGCAGCGTGGTGCCCGACGAGAAGCTGAAGAAGCGCGCCGTGGCGCCGGAGGCCGAGGGCGAAGAAGTCGAGCTGGAAGACGTTGAAGCCGATGATGTGGCGGAAGACGTCGAGGAGCTTGAAGACGACGCCGATGGCATCGACGAGGCCATTGAGGTGCCGACGGATAACGACGAGGAAGGCTGAGGCCTTCCTCGCTTAGGGCCTGAACCGGCCGGGGCGGGGTTTACTCCGCCTCGGGCACGCCCTCCGGCACGCCGCTGCCGGCCCGGTATCTATGGGTGGAGCCGCCATAGGCGACCATCTGCCCCTCGGCATTGAATACCTCGGTCCGGCAGAAGAACACGTTGCGGCCCGCGGTCACCACGCGGCCCTCGGCGGTCAGCCGTTCGCCGATTTTGGCCTGGCCGGTAAACCGGCAGTCAAGGTCCAGCGTCACCGCACGGCGCACTCGGCCCGGAAACGGGCAGAACAGCCCGGAAAACGCAGCTGCCTGGTCGATCAACGACAGGATCAGCCCGCCATGCACAATGCCGCTGCGGTTGGCGTGGTGCGGCACGGTATCGCAAACCAGCTTGGCATAGCCGTCGCGCCAGTCGGCCACTTCCACGCCCAAATGCGCGTGGTAGGGGCTGCCGGTGTGGGGGAAGGTGGGAAATTCGCTCATGCCCGGCAGGTGCCCGCGCCGGGGCCGGGCGTCAAGCTATCTGCAATTCCTGCAGGGCCGCCTCCAACTCCTGGAAGCTGGGCATGGAATGGCTCGGCGCGGTCTTGCGACCGGCTTCCACCGCCACCTGCGGCGCATTGCCGTGCAGGTGGCTTACGATCACGGCGCGGATCACCTCATAGAATTTACAGTCCTCCTCCACCACGCCCTTCAGCCGGGCGGCCATCGGACCCATCATGCCATAGGCCAGCAAAATGCCGAGGAAGGTGCCCACCAGGGCGCCACCGATCATGCCGCCCAGCACCGCCGGCGGCTGGTCGATGCTCGCCATGGTCTTGATGACGCCCAGCACCGCGGCAACGATGCCCAGCGCCGGCAGCGCATCGGCAATGGATTGCAGCGCGTGGCTGGCGTGCAATTCCTCCTCGCGCACCTTCTTCAGCTCCCGCGCCATGATGTCCTCGATCTGGTGCGGGTCGTCGGCGTTCATGCCAACCATGCGCAGGTAGTCGCAGATCATGGCCAGGGCCACCTTGTCCTTGGCGATCTTGGGGAATTTCTGGAAGGCGTTGCTCTCCTCCGGCTTCTCGATATGCGGCTCCAGCGCCATGGCGCCCTTGGTTTGCGCCAACCGCACGAAGAAATAGAGCAGCGAGAGCAGGTCCACGAATTCATGCTTGTGGAAGCGCCCGCCCTTGATGATTTTGCCGAAGCCGCCCAGCACATGTTTGATGTCGGTAACGCTGTTGGACATGATGAAGGCGCCAATCGCGGCGCCGCCAATCGTCACCATTTCATGCGGCAGCGAATGCAGGATGATATCGAACTTGCCGCCGGCCATGACGTAGCCGCCGAAGACGCAGATGAACAAGAAGATCAGGCCGCCAATCGTGGTCATGGTGCGGCGCTCTCCGGCAATTGACGTATCAGGGTGATGGCAACGCGGCGGTTGCCGGCGGCGTTGGGTTCCTCGGGCAGCAGCGGTTCGCGTTCCGCCATGCCGGAGACACTGCGCAGCCGGGCCGGGTTCACGCCATGGTCGGTCAGCAGGCGGCGCACCGCATTTGCCCGGTCGGCCGAAAGGTCCCAGTTCGTGCGGTCCTGCCCGCGGTAGGGCATGGCGTCGGTATGGCCGGCAATGGCGATGGGGTTGGGCAGCCGGGCCGCCACCCGTGCCACCTTCAAAATCAACGCCCGTGCCCGCTCATTCGGCGTCGCCGAGGACAGCGCGAACATCGATTGCCGTTCGGCATCCAGCAGCTGAATGCGCAGCCCCTCCGGCACCTGCTCAATCCGTAGCTGTCGGGCCAGTTCGGCCAGCGCCGGGTCGGCTTCCACCGCCGCGCGCAACTCGGTGGCGGCCTGCTCAAAGCTGGCGCGTTCGCGGCGGGCCAGTTCGGCGCGCAGCGCGGCATCGGCCAGGCGGGCGGCCTCGGTGGCCTCGCCGCTCTGCTGCTCGCCCCGGTGCTGGTCGCCCTGGAGCTGGTCGCCGCGTTGGCGGTCCCCGGCGTTGCGATCCCCCGCCTGGGCTTGGCCGCCCTGGCCCAGCCGGCCGGCGGCGGCCCCGGTCAGCGCCTGCTCGGCGGTCAACGGCGAGGCGCCGGCCGGCGGGCGGGGCGGGCCATTGGTGGTGCCCAGGGCACGCGGGGCGCGTTCCTCCGAGGTGGGCAATTGCGGCACCGGCTCCACCGGACCTTCCGACTCCTCCTCATCCACATCCAGCCGCACCGGGGCGGGGCCGCGTTCCACCCGCAGCGCGCCGGCGTCAGACGCCATGGCCCCGGCGGAGTTGACCGTGCGGCCGCCAAAGGGCTGGCCCGTGCCGGTTTGCGCCCGGCCGAGCACATTGGTGGGAGCGAAGTAATCCGCCAGGCCGCGCCGCTGTTCCTCGGTGGTGGCGTTCAGCAGCCACATCAGCAGGAAGAAGGCCATCATGGCGGTCACGAAATCCGCATAGGCCACCTTCCAGGCACCGCCATGGTGCCCGCCCTCCACCACCTCATCCTTCTTGATCACGATGGTCACCCCATCGCGGTTGCCTTTGCCCTTGCCTGCCATTGCCCCGGTTGCCGCTGCGGCCTGTTGCGCCCGCCCAGCATGCGGCCCTGGCCCTTAAAGCGGCGCTAAACCGCGCCGTACCAAGCTGCAGCCCGGATGGCGCGCAATTGCCTGTTTGTTGAGCAAAGCATGGGCGCCCCGACGCTGTGGCAAGGCCCCAGGCGCTGGCATGCCCCTTGCTGTCCTTTTGCCAGCCTGTGCCGTGCAGCAATGCCCGGGGCTGGCCAAGTCATACCTCGCTGCCGCTGGGAGCAACCTGCCGATGACCCTTCGCCGTACCTTGCTGGCCGCCTGCCTGGCGCTGGCGCCTTCCCTTGCCTGGGCCCAGGGCACCATCCGCATCGGCATGACAGCGGCCGATATTCCCCTGACCCATGGCCAGCCGGATCAGGGCTTCGAGGGCAACCGCTTCACCGGCATTCCCATCTACGACAGCCTGACCCAATGGGACCTTTCCGCCGCCGACCGCGCCAGCGTGGTGATTCCCAGCCTGGCCGAGCGCTGGGAGGTTGACCCGGCCGACCACACCCGCTGGACCTTCCATCTGCGTCGTGGCGTGAAGTTTCACGACGGCAGCGACTTCAACGCTGATACCGTGGTCTGGAACGTGGGCAAGGTGCTGGATCGCGAGGCACCGCAATACGATGCCCGCCAGGTCGGGCTGACCGCCACGCGCATGCCCACGCTCCGCCGGGCCGAGAAAATCGACGCCTACACCGTGCGGCTCATCACCAGCGAGCCGGACAGCCTGCTGCCGATCAACCTGACCAACCTGTTCATGGCCAGCCCGACACATTGGGCGGCGCTGCGGGCACAGCACCCCACCGCCGAGGCCACCTGGAACGCCTTCGCCGCCGCGCCCTCCGGCACCGGCCCGTTCCGCGTCACCCGCTTCGTCCCGCGTGAGCGGCTGGAACTGGCCCGCTTCGATGGCTACTGGAGCACCAAGGCCAAGGCCGACCGCCTGGTGCTGCTGCCCATCCCGGATGCTTCCGCCCGCACCGCCGCGCTACTGAGCGGCCAGGTGGACTGGATCGAGGCCCCTTCCCCTGATGCGCTGGGCCAGTTGCGCTCGCGCAGCATGACCATCACGCAGAACCTGCAGCCGCATGTCTGGCCCTGGCAGCCTTGCTTCGTGGCCGGCAGCCCGCTGGCCGATGTGCGCATTCGCCGCGCCCTGAACCTGGCGATTGACCGCGACGGGCTGAAGCAGTTGCTCGGCGGGCTGATGGTGGCCCCCGTGGGCACCGTGGCGCCGGGCCATCCCTGGTGGGGCAACCCCAGCTTCCGCATCCGCACCGACAAGGCCGAGGCCGCCCGCCTGCTGGCCGAAGCCGGCTACGGCCCGCAGCGCCGCCTGACCATCAAGGTCCAGATCAGCGCCAGCGGTTCCGGCCAGATGCAGCCGCTGCCGATGAACGAGTTCATCCAGCAGGACCTGAAGCCGCTCGGCATTGATATCGAGTTCGACGTGGTGGACTGGAACACCCTGTTCGGCAACTGGCGCCAGGGCTGCCAGCACGCCAGCGCGCGCGGCGCCCATGCCACCAATGTCAGCTTCGCGGCCATGGACCCCTTCTTCGCCATGGTCCGCTTCTGGGACAGCAAGATGGCGCCGCCCACCAGCAACAACTGGGGCTTCTTCAACCAGCCGCGCTTCGACGCCATGATCCGCGAGGCCCGCACCACCTTCGACCCCGTGGCACGTGACGCCGCCCTGGCCCGGCTGCATGCGGCCGGCGTGGACGAGGCGCTTTTCATCTGGATCGCGCATGACGTTTCGCCCCGAGCGATGACGCCGCGCATCCGTGGCTATGTGCAGCCGCAAAGCTGGTTCGTTGACCTCCGGCTGCCTTATATCCAATGATCTTCTATCTGCTCAGGCGGGCGCTCTACGCCATTCCCATTGCCCTCGCGGTCGGCTTCGTCTGCTTCATGTTGGTGCAGATCGCCCCGGGTGACCCCATCAATGCCATCGTCCCGCCTGATGCGCCGGGCGATGTGGTGGAGCAGGTGCGCCGCGACTACGGGTTGGACAAGCCGCTGCCGGTGCAGTTTGGCCTGTGGTTGCTGAAGGTGGTGCAGGGCGACCTCGGTCGTTCCCTGGCCACCGGCCGCAGCGTGTGGAGCGACCTTTCCACCGCCATCGGCAATACGCTCATGCTCGCGGTCTGCGCCTCGATCGTCGGCTTCGTGGTCGGCTGCACCCTGGGTGGCCTGGCCGGCACCTTCCGCGGCTCGGTGCTCGACCGCCTGGCCACCGGCATTGCCGTGGCCGGTGTCTCGGTGCCGCACTACTGGCTCGGCATGGTCATGGTCGTCATCTTCTCGGTGCAACTCAACTGGTTGCCGGCCATGGGTGCCGGGCCGGGCGGCTCCTCCGACTGGGCCTGGGACTGGGAGCATTTCCAGTTCCTCGTGCTGCCCACCATCACGCTCAGCGTCATCCCCACCGGCATCGTCACCCGCACGGTGCGCGGCATTGTCGCTGAGATCATGAACCAGGAATTCGTCGTGGCGCTGCGCGGCAAGGGGCTGACGCGCGGCCAAGTGTTCCTGCACGTGGTAAAGAACGCCGCGCCGAATGCGCTGGCAGTGATTGGCCTGCAGCTTGGCTACCTGATGGGCGGCTCGATTCTGGTGGAGACGGTGTTCAGCTGGCCCGGCACCGGCCTGCTGCTGAACAGCGCCATTTTCCAACGCGACCTGCCGGTATTGCAGGGCACCATCCTGGTGCTGGCCATGTTCTTCGTGGCGCTGAACCTGGTGGTTGACTTGGTGCAGGCCGCCCTAGACCCCCGGATCAAACGCGCATGAGCACGGCAGCGGAAGCGGAACTGGCCATTCAGGCCAAGGTGGCGGTGGCCAAGGGCCAGGGCTACTGGGCGGGCGTGTTCAAGCGGGTACGCCGAGACCCGGTGACCATCGTTTGCGCCACCATCCTGCTGGTGATGTTCCTGGCCATTTTGTTCGCCCCCCTGCTGGCGCCGCATGATCCCTACCAGGGCAGCATGATCCGCCGCCTGCGCGGGCTGGGCACGCTGAACTACCCGCTGGGCACCGACGAACTTGGCCGCGACATGGTGACGCGGCTGCTGTTCGGTGGCCGTCTCAGCTGGTTCATGGGCATTGTGCCCGTGGTGCTGGCCTTCATCATCGGCACCACGCTGGGGGTCACGGCCGGGTACATGGGCGGCAAGGTGAACATGGCGATCATGCGCACCACCGACGTGTTCTACGCCTTCCCCTCGGTGCTGCTGGCGGTGGCCATTTCGGGCGCGCTGGGGGCGGGCATCGTCAACGCCATTTTGGCGCTGACGTTGGTGTTCATCCCGCAGATCATCCGCGTGGCCGAGACGGTGACGCAGGGCGTGCGCAACCTCGACTTCGTCGATGCCGCGCGGTCCTCGGGCGCCTCTGGCTTTACGATCGTGCGGGTGCATGTGCTGGGCAATGTGCTGGGGCCTATTTTTGTGTATGCCACCAACCTCATCAGCGTCTGCATGATCCTGGCCAGCGGCCTCAGCTTCCTTGGCCTGGGCACCAAGCCGCCCGAGCCGGAATGGGGGCTGATGCTGAACACGCTGCGCACGGCCATTTACGTGCAGCCCTGGGTGGCAGTGCTGCCGGGGGCCTGCATCTTCATCACCTCCATCTGCTTCAACCTGTTGAGCGACGGGTTGCGCCAGGCCATGGATGTGAAGGGCTGACGCCGCCCATGCCGGCGGGCTGGGGCCTTGGCCCCAGCTTTTTGGCCTGAGAGGCTGATTCACGGCTTTCGGCGATTTCGCCTCAGCCGATCAGGCTCTAGGCTCACCGGCATGGACCACCGCGCCGCGCTTTTCCTTGATTTCGACAACGTTTTCACCGCACTGATGCAGCGCGACACGGCCGCCGCTGCCGCCTTCGTGCAGGACCCGCTGCGTTGGATCGGCTGGCTGGAGCAACTCGGCGCCCCGGCCGGCCAGCGCGCCCGGCGCATCCTGGTGCGGCGCTGCTACCTCAACCCCATCGCCAAGGTGCTGGTGCCCGGCGAGGACCGGCCGCGCTTTTTCAGCCAGTTCCGCAACGCCTTCGTCCGCGCCGGCTTCCAGATGGTGGACTGCCCGCCGCTGACCCAGGGCGGCAAAACCAGCGCCGACATGGTGATGGTGATGGATATCCTGGACGCCCTTGCCCACCCGACCGGGTTTGAGGATTTCGTCATCCTCTCCTCCGATGCTGACTTTACCCCGGTACTGCTGCGGCTGCGCGCGCATGACCGGCGCGGCATCGTGGTGGCCGCCGGCAGCGCCGCCGACGCCTACCAGGCCGCGGCCGAGGTGGTGATCCGCTACGACGAGTTTGTGTATGACGGCCTGGGCCTGACCCCACCGCCCGACAACGCCGCGCTGCGGGTGGCCATTCTGGCCGAAGTCCGCCGCCTGCTGGCCGAGGCGACCGAGCCGTTGCGGCTGGCCTGGGTGGCGCAGCAGGTCATCAAGCGCCTGGGCCGCCAGGTGGTGGAAAGCGACTGGGCCGGCACGGGCGGCTTCCAGGCCCTGCTGGAACAGGCCGCCCTGCCCGGCATGCTGGTGGACCGCACCCCGCCCGGCTGGCTGCTGGAACCCGGGCGCCACAGCGTGCCGGTGGCCGAGGCCGCCGCGGCTCCTGACCCGCATCTGCACCGCATGGCCGCGGTGGTGCGGCGGCTGATGGGGCTGCTGGGCAATATCCCCATGCTGGGGCCGGACCGGCTGGGCTTCCTGTTCAACCAACTCGCCGCCCGCCTGCCCATTGCCGACCCAACGGCGCAGGACATCCGCAATGGCATCAGCGAGGCAGCGCGGGCCGAGGGGCTGGATATCTCCCCTGGCGCCGTGAATGCGGTGATGCACAGGGTGAGCCTGAACGGGTTCACCTGGGCCGCCGCGCCCGGCCCTGCAAGCAGCGCCGCGTTGCGGACGGCCTTGCTGGATAATATCGAGGCGCAGATGCACCAGCAGGGCCTGGCCCTGGCCGAGGATGAGGCAGCGCTGCTGGAGGAATGGGTGGGCCTGCCGGAGCCCATGCCGGCGCCCGAGCCGCCGCCGCTCAATTTCGGCCCGGTGGAGGAAGCCGAGGCCGAGGCCCCGCCCGCCTGGCCGGGCACCGAGACGCTTTAACCCAGCGGACTTTCGGGGCAGCATGCCGGCAGGAAACGCCGGAATAAAAAACATGCCCCTTTCGCGTCGGCCGTTATTGGCCGCCCCCTTCCTGCTGGCTGCCGGCCGTGCCGCCGCCCAGCAGGGCTTTCCTTCCCGCCCGGTGCGGATTGTGGTGCCCTACACCCCCGGTGGCGTCTCCGACATCACCGCCCGACTCATCGCCGAGCCCCTGGCCGCCGCCTGGGGCCAGCCGGTGGCGGTGGAAAACCGCGCCGGCGCCGATGGGGTGATCGGCACCGAGGCCGTGGCCCGCAGCGCGCCGGATGGCCATACCCTCGGCCTGGTCAGCGTGGGGCACCCGGTAAACCCGGCCTATTACAAGCTGCCTTTCGATACGATGCGCGATTTTTCCTTCATCACCCAGTGCACCGTCACGCCGCTCTGCCTCTGTGCCGCGCCCGGCTTTGCCGCCAGCACCCCGGCGGAACTCATCGCCCATGCCCGGCGCAACCCGGGCGTCACCTTCGCCGGCACGGGCGGGGTGGTGCGGCTGGCGCCGGTGCTGTTCGGCCAGCGGGCGGAAATCGAGTTGGCCTATGTGCCCTATCGCGGCAGCACCCAGGCGCACCCGGATTTGATGAGCGGCCGGGTGGATATCATGTTCGACACGGTGCCCGCCGTGCTGCCGCATATCCAGGCCGGCAAGCTGAAGGCGCTGGCCACCACCGGGGCGCGCCGGGCGCCGCAACTGCCCGACGTGCCCACCATCGCCGAGGCCGGCATGCCGGGCTTCGAGGCCAGCACCTGGGGCATGGTGATAGCCCCGGCCGGCCTGCCCGAGCCGGTACTGGCCAAGCTGGCGGCGGATTGCGCCGCCGCGCTGAAGCGGCCCGAGGTGCTGGCACGGCATCAGGCGCTCGGTGCCGAGGTGGTAACCAGCACGCCGGCCGCCATCCGCGCCTTTGTGGCGGCCGAGATGGCCAAATGGGGCGACGCCGCCCGCAAGGCCGGGATTGTGCCGCAATAGCGCCTGATCGTTGCCGGAGGACTCAGCGGCGGCGTGAATCAGCCGCTCGAACAATGGCAGCGCCCCTCCCCCAATGGCTGGGGGAGGGGTTCGCCTCAGACCTTCTCGGCCTCACCGCCAGCGGCCACCCAGTCCTTGAACCCGCCGAGGTTGCGGACATCGGCATAGCCCAGATCCTTCAGCGTCTTGCCGGCCAGTGCCGCCCGCCCGCCCGAGGCGCAGTAGGTGATGACGGTCTTGCCCGAAGCCAGCGCCGGGTCCCGCGCCGCGCCGGCCGGGTCGGCGCGGAATTCCAGCAGGCCGCGCGGAATGGCCAGCGCGCCGGGCACCTTGCCCGAGGCGGTCAGTTCCGGCGGCTCGCGCAGGTCGATGAACACGGCCTGGCCGGCGGCGTGCAGGGCCTTGGCATCGGCGGCCGAAATCCGCGGCACTTCGGCTTCGGCGGCGGCCAGCATGGCTTGAACGGTGGTGGGCATGGCGGGTCCTTTCCCTTTGGTCAGGCCGGCAGGATGACCGGGGCCAGGGCGGCGTGCCAGCGGGAAAACTTCTGCTCGGCCGGCATGCCGGCATGGGCTGGGCTGGTGGAAGGCAGCACCAC
>CANFIE010000069.1 GCA_947446625.1 Acetobacteraceae bacterium
CCAGCCCAGCCGCCCCGGCGCCGCGCCGCCCGCCGCGCCCGCCCCAGCCCCTGCCCCCGCACCCGCCCCTGGCGCCACCCCGGCCCCGGCGGCCGAGGCCGACCCGATTCTGGCGCGGATTGATGGCCAGCCGCTGCGGCTTTCAGACGTGATGGCCACCGCCGAGGAAGTGCTGCCGGCCGAGCTGCGCAACATGCCCCCCGCCGCCCTGCTGCAAATGCTGCCGCCCGAGGTGAAGCGCCAGCTGGTGGAGCGCGCCATTACCGAGCGCGCCCTGGTCAGCGCCGCCCGCCAGCGCGAGCTGGACAAGGACCCCGATATCGCCCGCCGGGCCCAGCGCGCCTATGATCAGGAATTGCAGCAGGCCCTGCTGAGCCGCGAAGTGGCCGGCCGGGTGACGGATGAGGCGGTGCGCGCGCGGTATGACCGCGACCACGCCAACCAGCAGGGCGAGGAAGAGGTTCACGCCCGCCACATTCTGCTGACCACCGAGGCCGATGCCCGCGCCGTGCTGGCCGAATTGCAGCGCGGCGGCGATTTCGCCGCCCTGGCCCGCAGCCGCAGCCAGGACCCTGGCTCACGCGAAGGCGGCGATCTCGGCTTCTTCAAGAAGGGCGACATGGTGCCGGAATTCGCCAATGCCGCCTTTGCTTTGCAGGCCGGCCAGGTCTCCCCGGCGCCGGTCCGCTCGCCCTTTGGCTGGCACATCATCAAGGTGGAGGAGCGCCGCCGCGCCCCGGCCCGCAGCTTTGACGAGGTGAAACAGGAGCTGCGCGATTCGATGCTGCAGGAGGAAGTGACCGCCACAGTGGCCCGCCTGCGCGCCACGGCGCGAATCGAGCGGCTGGACCAGCCGCCGGCTGGTTCCCTGCTGAACAACGCCGCCCCGCCGGCGCCCGCCCAACCCACGCCGACACAGCCGCGCCGGCGGTAAGCCCCCGTCTGCAAGAACAAGTCCGCAAGAACAAGTCCGCAAGAACAAACCGAGAGAGAAACCGATGGCCCTGCCCGTATCACCCCTCGCCGTTCCGTTGCCCGAAATGCCGGCCCTGGCCGGCGTGCGCCTGGGCGTGATCGAGGCGGGTATCCGATACAAGGGCCGCGCCGACCTCACCATGTTCGAATTCCCCGCCGGCACCAGCGTGGCCGGGGTGTTCACCCGCAACAAATGCCCCGGCGCCCCGGTGGACTGGTGCCGCGCTGCGCTGAAGTCCGGCAAGGCCCGCGCTTTGGTGGTCAACGCCGGCAACGCCAATGTCTTCACCGGTAAGGCGGGGCGCGAGGCGACCAAGGCCACGGCTGAAGCTGCGGCGAAGCTGGTGGGCTGCAAGCCCACCGAGGTGTTCCTGGCCTCCACCGGCGTCATTGGCGAAACCCTGCCGCATGAGCGCCTGACCGCCGCCCTGCCCGCCCTGTTCGCGGCGCTGACGCCGGACCGCTGGGCCGAGGCGGCGCGCGGCATCATGACCACCGATACCTTCCCCAAGGGCGCGGTGCGCACGGCCAAGATCGGTGACGCCACGGTCACCATCGCCGGCATTGCGAAGGGCAGCGGCATGATAGCGCCCGACATGGCGACGATGCTGAGCTTCATCGCCACCGACGCCAAGCTGCCGGCGGCGGCCCTGCAAAAGCTGCTGAGCAAGGGCTGCGACAAGACCTTCAACTGCGTGACCGTTGATAGCGACACCAGCACCAGCGACAGCGTGATGGTGTTTGCCACCGGCCAGGTGAAGCATCCGCGCGTGCCGGCTGAAGGTGGCGGGATGCTGAAGGACTTCACCCGCGCCCTGAACGAAGTGCTGCACGACCTGGCCCTGCAGGTGGCGCGTGATGGTGAGGGTGCGCAGAAGCTGGTGACCATCAACGTCACCGGCGCCGTCAGCGCCAAATCCGCGCACCGCATCGCCATGAGCATTGCCAACAGCCCGCTGGTGAAAACCGCCATTGCCGGCGAGGACGCCAATTGGGGCCGCATTGTCATGGCCGTGGGCAAGGCCGGCGAACCCGCCGACCGTGACAAGCTGAGCGTGGCCGTCGGCGGCACCTGGATGGCCCAGGATGGCGGCGTGGTGCCGGGTTATGACGAAACCCCGGTTGTCGCGCACATGAAGGGCCGCGAGGTGGAGATCACCGTGGATATCGGCCTGGGCAAGGGCAAGGCCACGGCCTGGACCTGCGACCTGACGCATGGCTACATCGATATCAACGGCAGCTACCGGAGCTGACCCCAGCCTTGACCAGCCCAGCCTTAACCAGCCCTGGCTTCACGCCCCTGCGGTCGGCCCGCCTGACCCTGCGCCCCTTCCGCGAGGCAGACGCCCCGGCGCTGCACCGCCTGGTGAATGACTGGGAAGTGGCGAAGAACCTGGCCCGCGTGCCGTTTCCCTACCCCGAGGCCCTGGCCCAGAGCTGGATTGCCAGCACCTGGGCGCAGATCGCCGCCGGGGAAGCCTGGGACCTGGCGATTGTGGGCGAGGAAAACGGCGCCGAGCTGCTGGTGGGCTGCATTGGCCTGACCATGCATCGCGGCACCCGCGAAGCCGAGCTGGGCTATTGGGTGGGGCGGAAATACTGGGGCCATGGCGTGGCCCCGGAAGCCGCCCGCTGCCTGCTGGACTGGGCCTTCACCAGCCTGGAGCTGGATGCCGTGGTGGCCAGCGCGCTGGAGGATAATGAACGTTCGGCCAAGGTGCTGCTGCGCCTGGGCCTGCATGAAACCGGCACTGGCGCCCGCGAATTCCTGGCCCGCCAGGGCCGCATGCCGGTGCGGCTGTTCAGCGGCAGCCGGGCGGAACTGGCGCCCCCGCCACCGCCCACCCCCGGCAGCGCGGAAAAGCCCATTGTGCTGGTGGCCGCCTGCGCCTTGGTGGACAGCGACGGCCGCGTGCTGCTGGCCCAGCGCCCACCCGGTAAATCCATGGCCGGGCTGTGGGAATTCCCCGGCGGCAAGGTCAACCCGGGCGAGACGCCGGAAGCCGCGCTGATCCGCGAGTTGAAGGAGGAGCTGGACATTGATGTCAGCGCCGCCTGCCTGGCGCCCTTCACCTTCGCCAGCCATACCTATGAGAAATTCCACCTGCTGATGCCGCTCTACATCTGCCGCCGTTGGCAGGGCCAGGTGACCGGCGCCGAAGGTCAGGCGCTGACCTGGGTGCGCCCGGTGCGGCTGGGTGACTACGAGATGCCACCCGCCGATATTCCCCTTGTTGCCATGCTGCGCGATTTTCTGTGAGGACCTGCCCGCCATGACCCGCAAAAACCCCACCGCCTGCCTGCTGATCATCGGCAATGAGGTACTCTCGGGCCGCACGCGGGACGCCAACCTGCAATTCCTGGCCACGCGCCTGGGAGAACTGGGCATTCCACTGCGCGAGGTGCGCGTCATCCCCGACGTGGCCGAAACCATCATCGGCACGGTGAACGAGGTTCGGGCCAAGTTCGACCACGTGTTCACCACCGGCGGCATCGGGCCGACGCATGACGACATCACCAGCGAATGCATCGCCCGCGCCTTCGGCGTGCCGTGGGAGCCGCAGCCGGTAGCCTGGGAACGCCTGGCCGGGCATTACGCCAAGCTGAACCCGCCGGGGGATTTCAACGCCGCCCGCCAGCGCATGGCCACCATGCCGCGCGGCTGCGTGCTGATCGACAACGGCATTTCCATCGCGCCGGGCTTTTCCATGGAAAACGTGCATGTCATGGCCGGCGTGCCGCGCATCATGCAGGCCATGTTCGAGATTTTGGCGCCGACGCTGGAAGGCGGCGTGCCGGTTACCAGCCACACGGTCTATGGCATTGGCCTGCAGGAAGGCGCCATCGCCGCGGGGCTGGAGGCGATTCAGCACCGCTTCCCCAACCTTGATGTCGGCAGCTATCCCTTCTACCGCGCCGGCGGCAATGGCGTGGCGCTGGTGGCCAAGGGCGTGGACCCGGCCGAGGTGACCGAGGCCGGCGCCGCCATCACCGCGCTGATCGAAGCCATGGGCCACACGCCCATTCAGGGCGAGCCGGACTGACCCTCTCTTTACCTGAGCGGGCCCCTATGGCTTTTATTGCACCGCATCATTACGCCCCAGGAGCCCGCCATGCCCCTCTCCGCCCCGGTCGAGCGGGAGCTTTTGCATCTGCGCGACATCGAGTTGCGCGGCTACCACCGTGCTGACGGGCTGTTCGACATTGAAGCCCAACTGACCGACCGCAAGACCACCAGCCATAACGACGAGGACCCCAACGCCACCGTGGCGCCGGGCAAGCCCATCCATGGCATGTGGCTGCGGCTGACCATCAGCGTGGACATGGTGGTGGAGCGCTGCGAAGCCAGCATGGACCACACGCCCTACGACATCTGCCCGGGCGCCGCGCCGAATTTCGCCAAGCTGGCCGGGCTGAAGATTGGCCCCGGCTTCAATAAGGCGGTGGCGGAACGCGTGGGCGGGGCGCTGGGCTGCACCCATTTGCGCGAATTGCTCGGCCAGATGGGCACGGTGGCGTTCCAGACGCTGTATCCCATTCGCCGTGAGCGGGAAAAAGCCCACCTGGCCGATGCCGCCGCCGGCCGCGCCCCCGCGCCGGCCATTCCCAGCCTGCTCGGCACCTGCATTTCCTACGCGCCAGACAGCCCGGTGAGCCTGAAGCGCTGGCCGCATCTGCGCCAAACCCAGCCGGCATGACGCCGTTGTGGGATGCCAGCCGCAGCCATGTGAAGGTGGTGCTGCGCGACGTGGTGGTGGAAACCCAGGTGGGGCTGCACCCCTGGGAACAACACCCCGAGCGCCCAACCCGGCTGCTGGTGAATGTGGAGATGTACGCCCATACCGAGGCCATGCGCCCCGGCGAGTTCATCGACTACGACCCGATTCGCGCCGCGCTGAAGACCTGGCCAACCCGGCCCCACACCCCGCTGCTGGAACAGCTGGTGGAGGAGGTGGTCACCCTCTGCTTCGGCAACCCGGCGGTGGAAGCCTGCCGGGTTTCCATCATCAAGCCCGACATTTTCAATGAAGTGGGCGGCGCGGGGATTGAGGTTTACCGGCTGCGGCCAGAGGCGGCTTAGCCTTCTCCCGGCGCGCGCAGTTGCAGCGCCAGGGCGTGCAGGCCGGATTTGAACTCGGCATCCAGCAGCGCATGCACCGCCCGGCTGCGGGCCAGCCGGCCCATGCCGGCAAAGGCCGGGCTGCTGACCGCCACGGTGTAGTGCGTCTCGCCCCTCGGCGCGGCGCCGGCATGGCCGGCATGGCGGTGGCTGTCATCCACCACCACAATCTCGGCCGGGGCGAAGGCGGTGGCCAGGGTAGCTTCAATACGGGCGGCGCGTGTTGTCATGGCCGCAGTCTCGGCCCGAAGCACCGCGCTGCCAAGCCGTGCTTGCGCGGCCCCGCCCCCACCCGCATAACCAGCGCATGGCCAGACGCGCTGTTCGCCGAGATGCCGCAGAACCCAGTTTCCCGCCCCGCGCCTGCGAGGCCCCGGGCTGTTCTGACGCGGGCGAATACCGGGCGCCGAAATCCCGCCTGGCGCTGAATGAATATCGCTGGTTCTGCCTGCCGCATGTGCGCGAGTTCAACAGCACCTGGGACTACTACAAGGGCATGAGCGAGGCCGAGATCGAGGCCAATGTCCGCGGCGACGCCGTGGGGCACCGGCCCACCTGGCCGCTGGGCCGGCTGGGCGGGTTCAACCCGTTCGATAATGAATACCTGCGCGACCCCTTGGGCATGCTGAACGAAACCGCGCTGCACCAGCGCCGGCAGCAACCCCGGGAAGCCCGGCCCGCCGGCCCGCCGCCCGAATTGCGCGCGGCGCTGGACGTGATGGGCCTGGAGTGGCCGGTGGACCAGCCCGGCCTGCGCACCCGCTACCGCGAGTTGGCCAAGCGCTTCCACCCCGACAGCAATGGCGGCGACCGGGAAGCCGAGGAAAAGCTGAAGGATGTGAACCGCGCCTACAGCCTGCTACGGCAGCGCCTGGCGGCGCTGACCGCCGCCGGCCAGCCCGATACGGCCGCGGCTGGCTGAACCCTGAATCGACGGCTGGTGTTTTCCTACAGGCCGGGTAGCCTACCGGGCCATGCTGGCCTAGAGTTTGAGAGAAGAACCTGAGCGGATGCCAATGAACAAGGTTGCTGCCCTCGCCGAACCGAAGCCCACTTCGGCGATTTCTGCCCCCGACACCACCGTGGACGCACGCGCCGTCTTCGGGCTGGATGTTGACATGAAGGTGCCCGCCTTCTCCCTCCGCACCGAGCACGTGCCGGAGTTGGACCCCACCTACCTGTTCGACAAGGAAACCACCCTGGCCATCCTGGCCGGTTTCTCGAACAACCGCCGGGTGATGATCCAGGGCTATCACGGCACCGGTAAGTCCACGCACATCGAGCAGGTGGCGGCGCGGCTGAACTGGCCCTGTATCCGGGTGAACCTGGACAGCCACATCAGCCGTATCGACCTGATCGGCAAGGACGCCATTGTCCTGAAGGACGGCAAGCAGATCACGGAATTCCGTGAAGGCATTCTGCCCTGGGCCCTGCAGCACCCCTGCGCCCTGGTGTTCGACGAATACGACGCCGGCCGCCCGGACGTGATGTTCGTGATCCAGCGCGTGCTGGAAGTTGAAGGCAAGCTGACCCTGCTCGACCAGAACAAGGTCATTCGCCCCAATCCGCATTTCCGCCTGTTCGCCACCGCCAACACGGTGGGCCTGGGCGACACCACCGGCCTGTACCACGGCACCCAGCAGATCAATCAGGGTCAGATGGACCGCTGGAACATCGTGGCCACGCTGAACTACCTGCCGCATGCGCATGAAACCGGCATTGTGCTGGCCAAGCTGGGCCAGACCGGTGACGCCAAGGCGAAGAAGATGGTGGAGAGCATGGTGGCCCTGGCCGACCTGACCCGCGCCGGCTTCATCGCTGGTGACATCAGCACCGTCATGTCGCCGCGTACCGTCATCACCTGGGCCGAGAACAGCCGGATTTTCGGTGATGTCGGCTTCGCCTTCCGGCTGACCTTCCTCAACAAGTGCGATGAGGCGGAACGCAGCACGGTGGCGGAATACTACCAGCGCTGCTTCAACGAGGACCTGCCGACCGGCACCACGCTGAAGAAGGCGGGCTGAAACTGAATCCCCCTCCCCCGCCTTGTGCGGGGGAGGCCAAGGATGGGGCCGCGGCCCGGAGCACCCGATGACAAAGCAAGACCTGACCCGTCAGGAAGAGTTCAAGCGCGCCACCGCTGGCGCCCTGCGTGCCGTTGCGCATGCCAATGCCGAGGTGCAGGTGGCGTTCCAGCCCGGCCCGGGCGGGGTTTCCGGCAAACGCGTGCGGCTGCCACTGCCCACCCGCACCCTGCCGCCGGCCGAAATGGCCAAGCTGCGCGGTGCCGCCGACGCTGCCGCGCTGAAGCTGCGCCACCATAACGAGACGGTGCACGCCAGCCGCATGCCGCAGCGGCGCGAGGCGAAGGAAGTGTTCGACGCGCTGGAAGATGTGCGCGTGGAGACCGTGGGCAGCAAGTTCATGGCCGGGGTGGCGCACAACCTGCACGCCCGCCTGGCCGATGCCTGCGAGCAGGAAGGCTATGACCGGATGACGCGGAAGGACCAGCTGCCGCTGCCCGCCGCGCTGTCTCTGCTGGCGCGGGAACGCATCACCGGCCGCCCGGCGCCGGAAGCCGCCCGCCGCGTGCTGGATTTGTGGCGCGATACGCTGGACGAAAAGGCGCAGGACGCGCTGGCGGAAATGTCCACCGCCACCGACGACCAGGAAGCCTTCGGCAAGGCCGCGCGCAAATTCCTGGCCGCGCTGGATCTCGCCGAAGCCGAGGTGGAAACCGAGGCGGAGCAGGAGGAAGAGGGCGAGGAGGGCGACCAGTCCACCACGCAGCAGGACCAGTCCGGCGAGGGTGAATCTCAGGCCAGCGAACAGGAAGCCATGCTGGGCGCCCAGCCCGAGACGATGCAGGGCGAGGCGGCTGAGGACGAAGCGCAGGAATCCGACGAGGAAGGCGCCGCCGCCGAAGGCGACGACAAGCCCGGCGGGCCGCAGCAGCGCAAGGAAGTTGTCCACACCGACGACACCAGCCGCTACCACGCCTACACCACCACGCATGACGAGGTGATTGAGGCCGACGACCTCTGCGACCCGGATGAACTGATCCGCCTGCGCCAGCAGTTGGATCAACAGCTTTCGCACTTGCAGGGCGTGGTTTCCAAGCTGGCCAACCGCCTGCAGCGCCGCCTGTTGGCGCAGCAGCAGCGCGCCTGGGAATTCGACATCGAGGAAGGCATCCTCGACGCCGCCCGGCTGTCGCGCATCATCACCAACCCCATGCTGGCGCTGACCTATAAGCGCGAGCGTGAGGCCGACTTCCGCGACACGGTGGTGAGCCTGCTGATCGACAATTCCGGCTCCATGCGCGGCCGGCCGATCACCGTGGCGGCGATGTGCAGCGATATCCTCGCCCGCACGCTGGAGCGTTGCGCGGTGAAGACCGAGATCCTCGGCTTCACCACCCGCGCCTGGAAGGGCGGCCAAAGCCGCGAGAAGTGGGTGCAGGATGGCAAGCCGCGCAATCCCGGCCGCCTGAACGACCTGCGCCATGTGGTGTACAAGGCCGCCGACGCCCCCTGGCGCCGCGCCCGCAAAAACCTCGGCCTGATGCTCCGCGAGGGGCTGCTGAAGGAAAACATCGACGGCGAGGCCCTGGAATGGGCCTACAAGCGCCTGCGCACCCGCCCCGAACATCGCCGCATCCTGATGGTGATCTCGGACGGCGCGCCGGTGGATGACAGCACGCTGAGCGTCAACCCGGGCAACTACCTGGAACGCCATCTGCGCAAGGTCATCGCCGATATCGAAGGCCGTGGTGATGTCGAGCTCATCGCCATTGGCATTGGCCACGACGTAACGCGCTACTACCGCCGCGCCGTGACCATTGTGGATGCCGAGGAGTTGGGCGGCACCATGATGAAGAAGCTGGCGGAACTGTTCGACGAGGACGCCGCCGAGGCCTGGCAGCGCAACGCCGCGCTCGCTGCCACCGCCATCGGCTAACCCGCCATGCGCCGCCGGCACCTGCTGCTGGCGGCGCCGGCCCTGGCCCTGTGCGGCCGGGCCGGTGCCCAAGGGTTGGCGACCCAAGGCTTGGCCGCCCGCGCCTTTGCCCTGCCCGCCTTGCCGTCCGGCCCGCTACAGGCCCTGGGCGCGCTGGAACTGGACAAGGCCGCGCTAGGGTTGGGCGGGCTTTCCGGCCTGCACATCACCGACGATCTCCACCTGACCGCGATTTCCGATACCGGCCGCTGGCTGACCGCCCGGCTGGTGCTGGACGCCACCCTGGTGCCGCAGGGGCTGACCAACCTGGCCAGCGGCCCGCTGCGCGACGGCGCCGGCGCGCCCCTGCCGCGCGGCTATGCCGGAGACGCCGAAGCCCTGGCCCGCATGCCGGATGGCACCTGGCTGGTGGCGTTTGAGCGCTGGCACCGGATTCGCGCCTATCGCGACATCAACGGCCCCGGCCGCTTCGTGGAAGCCCCGCTGGACCTGGCCGAGGCGCCCGGCAATGGCGGGCTGGAAAGCATGGCCCTGCTACCCGATGGCCGGCTGCTGCTGATTGCCGAATCCCTGGCGCTGGAACCAGGCAGCCCGGCCAAGCGGGCCTGGCTCGGCCGGCCGGGGCTGGAATGGGTGCGGCTCGGCTATCAGGCGGAACGCGGCATGCTGCCCTGCGACGCCGTGGCGCTGCCCGAAGGCGGTGCGCTGGTGCTGGAACGCAGCTTTTCCTGGCTGGGTGGCTTTGGCGGGCGAATCGCCCACCTCACCGCCCAGCAATTGGCCGCCCCGGCCGAGGAAAGCGTGCTGGCCGGCACCGAATGGCTGCGCATGGAATCGCCCCTGCCCACTGATAATTATGAGGCGCTGGCCCTGTTCAACCATGGCGGCCGCCGGCTGCTGGCGGTGCTGAGTGACGACAACCAGAACGTGCTGCAACGTAGCCTCCTGCTGCTCTTTGCACTCAGAACGACATAACCAGACGAACAACACACCAATAAGTTGTATTCCTTCGGGATGATTGCGCGTATCAAGGGTGCATGATCAGCAGCCCAGGCTTCACCCCGTTCAGTGGCGTCCCCGGCCCAGGCCGGCTGGCGCTGCAATGCCATTTGCCCGGCACCCCGCCTCGGCAGCTCGCTGCCAGTGGCCGTGCCGCCATGGGCGAGCTACGCGCCCAGTTGCTGGCGCGGGAAGCAGCCCCGGCCCCCGGCCTGCTGGCCCGGCTGCGCCGCCCGGCCCGGCAGCAATGGGCCGAACTCACCCACTATGTCGCCGGCATGCGCGACGGCGCTACGGAGACACGCTTCGTCGTCTCCCTTGCGCTGGACAATGCCGAGGGCGGCACAGCCCGGCTTTCCTGGTCGCGCCAGGGGCGGGAGGAAATGCTGCGCTGGAGCGTGCGAGGCGGTCCGGGTGACGAGGACGGCGCCTGCCTTGGCCCAGCCGCCGTGGCCGCGGCACTGGAACGCCCGGATTCCGCCACGGCGCGTTGACTTCCACAGCCCGGCCTCGCCACCATTGGTCGCCGATACGGCCAAGGATGGGGAAAGCATTGTCCAATAGCGCGCGCGTGCCGGTGATAGTCGGCGTTGGTCAGGTTACCGAAACCACCCTGCCGCCCGAAGCCGCGCTGTCTCCCAAGGGGCTGATGCTGGCCGCCGCCCACGCCGCCGCTGCTGATTGCGGTGCCGGAGAAGCACTGCTGCGGTCGCTGGATTCGCTGGTGGTCATCCGGCTGTTCTCCGACACGGTGCCCAGCCTGCGGTCGCCCTTCGGCACCATGCAGAACCCGCCCTGGTCGGTGGCCCAGGCGCTGGGCGCCACCCCGCGGGAGCTGATCTACCCACCCCAGGGCGGCGACACGCCCCAGACCATGCTGACCCGCGCCTGCGCCCAAATCGCCGCCGGGGAAAGCGAAGTCGCAATGTTGCTGGGCGCCGAGGCGCTGCGCACCGAATTGGCCGCCCGCCGCGCCGGCCTGGCCCTGGACTGGAGCGACCCCGCCCCCTGCCCAGCCGAGGAATTGGGCGGTGCGGTACGCCTGTTCACCTCGGCAGAGGAAGCCCATGGCGCCCGTTCCGCCATTGCCATGTATGCGCTGTTCGAGCAGACGCTGCGCGGCGCCCGGGGCGAAACCCCGGCGCAGCGGCGCCAGGGGTTGGGCGCGCTGTTTGCCGGGCTGGCCCGGGTGGCGGCGGCCAACCCCCTGGCCACCCGCCGCCAGGGCTACAGCGCCGAGGCCATTGCCAGCGTAACCCCGGCCAACCCGGTGGTGGGCTTTCCCTATACCAAGCTGATGACCGCCAACATGTATGTGGATCAGGCGGCGGCGATCCTGGTCTGCTCCCAGGCCAAGGCCGACGCCTTGGGCGTGCCCGCCAGCAAGCGGGTGTACCTGCACAGCAGCGCGGCAGCGCATGACCAATGGTTCGTGACCGAGCGTGCCGAGTTGCACCGCTCCCCGGCCATTCGCGGCGTGGTGCGGCAAACCCTGGCGGCGGCCGGGGCCACGCTGGCGGAAGTGGCGGCGTTTGACCTCTACAGCTGCTTTCCCTCGGCGGTGCAGGTGGCCTGCGACGAGATCGGCCTGGCACCGGATGACCCGCGCGGCCTGAGCGTGACCGGCGGGCTGTCCTTCTTCGGCGGGCCGGGCAACAACTACGTCACCCACGCCATTGCCGAGATGGTGCAGCGGCTACGCGCCCTGCCCGGCCGCTTCGGGCTGGTTACCGCCAATGGCGGGCTGCTGACCAAGCACGCCGCGGGGCTGTACAGCACCACGCCGCCCCGTCCCGGCCTGCCGCAACCCGACAGCGCCGCCATTCAGCGCGAGATTGATGCCCTGCCCCTGGCGCCGCTGGCCGCCAGCCCGCAAGGCGCCGCGCGGGTGGAGAGCTACACCGTGGTGAATGGCCGCCAGGGGCCGGAACGCGGCATCATCCTGGGCCGGCTGGACGCCACTGGGCAGCGCTTCATCGCCAATACCCCGGCCGACGCCACCACCCTGGCCCGGCTGGAAGCCGAGGACATGCTGGGCCGCCCTGGCCAGGTGCAACAGGCCGAAGGGCGCAACATCTTCACCCCTGGGGTTTAGAGCAATATCCGTTCTGATGGAATCATCAGAACGGAATTCTTTCTCTAGTTTCAAATAGTTATAGAGTACGAAATGCGCCCGTCAGGGCGCATAGTGCTCTAGCCAGCCAGCGCCGCCATGCGCTCCATCACCTCGGCATATTCGGCCTGGAAGCGGTACATAACCTCCCGCACCGAGGTTTCCTCGCGCATCTCCCCCACCACCTGGCCGGCGGGATAGGAGTAAAAATCCTGCCGCTGCGCCCGGTCGATCCGTGCCTTGGCCTCGCGGTACACCATGTTCTGCAGGGGCGGCGGCAGGCAGTCGGGCGCGCCGGGCTGTTGCCAGGCCTCGGTCCATTGGCTGCGCACCAGCCGCACCGGCTTGCCGGTCATCGATTTGCTCTGGATCGCATCCTCGGCCCGAGCGGCGAACAGCGCCTGCTTTTCATAGGGCGCCAGCTCGCTTTCCCGCGTGCCC
>CANFIE010000070.1 GCA_947446625.1 Acetobacteraceae bacterium
AGGCGTTGAAGGCGGAACTGGTTGCCGGGCTGGAGGCCACACATGCGGCTTGAGATCAACGACGAATTGGCGGAGCTGCGCCAGCAATTGCGCGGCTTTGTGCGGGCGAAGCTGGACCCGATTGCGGCTGAGATTGATCGCACCGGCCAGGTGCCGGAAGCGGCCTGGGTGGCGCTGCGCGAGCAGGGGCTGCTGGGCATGTTGCTGCCGGCGGAATATGGCGGGGCGGGCGCGGATTTGCCGACCTATTGCCTGACGCAGGAGGAAGTGGCGCGGTCTCACCGCGTGTTTACGCTGATACTGGATTACACCAGCGGGCTGACGCCGATTGGGATTTTGCGCCATGGCACCGAGGCGCAGCGGCAGAAATGGTTGCCGGGCATGGCGACGGGCAAGCTGCGCGCCAGCTTTGGCCTGACCGAACCCGAGGCCGGCAGCGATGCGGCGGCGATGACGACGCGGGCGGTGAAGGTGCCGGGCGGCTGGGTGCTGAACGGGTTGAAGCATTGGATCAGCGGCGCCAACAAGGCCGATGTGGTGCTGGTGATGGCGGTGACCGACCCGGTGAAGCGGGCGCGCGGTGGCATTGGCGCCTTTTTGGTGGAGAAGGGCACGCCGGGCTTTGCGGTGACGCGGGTGGATACCACCATTGGCAGTGAAGCGATTGAGTTGGGCGAGCTGACCTTCACCGATTGCTTCGTGCCGGATGATGCGGTGCTGGGCGACCCGGGCAAGGGTTTTGCCATTGCCATGACGTCCTTGACCAATGGGCGGCTGGGGGTTTCGGCGGCGTGCATTGGCGCGGCGGACCGGCTGCTGGAATACAGCGTGGCGCATGCCAAGCAGCGCGTGACCTTCGGCAAGCCGCTGGCCGAGCGACAGGCGATTCAGTGGATGTTGGCCGATAGCGCCGTGGATATCGCGACGGCGCGGGCCTTCATGTATGAGACGCTGCGCGGTGTGGCCGCCGGTCTGCCGCCGGGGATTGGGCCGTCGATCTGCAAGCTGCATTGCTCCGAGATGGTGGGGCGGGTGGCGGACCGGGCGGTGCAGATTCATGGCGGCGCCGGGCTGGTACGCGGTGGGCTGCCGATTGAGCGCTTCTATCGTGATATCCGGCATTATCGGGTGGGCGAGGGTGCTTCCGAGGTACAACGCATGTTGATCGCAAAGGATTTGCTGCAATGATCGCTCGTCGTGCGCTGTTGGCGGCGCCTATGCTGATTGGAACGGCACGGGCGCAGCAGGGGTGGCCGGATAGGGCCATTCGCTTCGTCAATCCGTGGACGCCTGGTGGGCCGGCGGATTTGGTGGCCAGGCCGCTGGCGCAGCGGTTGAGCGACACGCTGGGCAAGCCATTCGTGATGGAGAACCGGCCGGGTGCGAATGGCACCATTGCCACCGCGCTGGTGGGGCGGGCGCCGGCCGATGGCTATACCGTGCTGTTCGGCCATGCCGGGCCGATGACGATTAGCCCGGTGTTTCAGGCCAATGTGGGGTTTGACCCGCAGAAGGATTTCGCGCCGGTGACGCAGCTGGTGTCGTCTCCGTTGTGCATGGTGTGCCGGGTTGGGCTGCCGGTGCATTCGGTGCCGGAGCTGATTGCCTATGCCAAGGCGCAGCGCCAGCCGCTGACCTATGGCTCGGTGGGGCCGGCGAGCACGACGCATCTGGCCGGCGAGATGCTGGCGCGGATGGCCGGGGTGACGATGCTGCATGTGCCCTATACGGGGTCCTCGGCGCCGATTACCGACATGCTGGGCGAGCGGATTGACTTTGGCTTCTTCAACATGGGCGCGGTGATGGGGCATGTGACCGCGGGGCGGTTGCGGCCGCTGGCGGTTTCAACGCTGAAGCGCAGCGTGGCACTGCCGAACCTGCCGACGGTGCATGAGACTTATCCCGGGTTTGAGGTGAATAGCTGGTACGGCGTGCTGCTGCCGGCGGGGGCGCCGGCCTGGCTGGTGCAGCGCTACTTCCAGGAGTTTGGCGACGCGCTGCGGCGGCCCGATGTGACCCGGCTGATGAATGAGAATGGGCTGGATGTGGAGGCGACGACGCCGGCCGCTTTTGCGGTGAAGATTGCCGATGACCTGAAGCGCTGGCGCGAATTGCAGGCGGCCACGGGAATTCGGGTGGAATGAGCATTCGGCGCGGCTTTGTGGCCATTGCCGAAGGCCAGGTGCATTACCGCGAGGCCGGCTGGCAGCATGGCGGGGTGCCGCTGGTGATGCTGCATGCCTCGCCGGGTTCGGCCAAGGGGTTGGAGCCGATGCTGGCGGCGTTTGGCCAGCACCGGCATGTGCTGGCGCCGGATACGCTGGGCAATGGCGACAGTTGCGCGCCAGCCGGTGGGGCGCCGCCGATGGCTTATTATGCCGAGGCTTTGGGCCGGGCGCTGGCGGCGTTGGGGCTGGCGCGGTTTGACCTTTATGGGTCCCACACCGGGGCGAATATTGCGGTGGAGCTGGCCATTGCCGCGCCAGGGCAGGTGCGGCGGCTGATTCTGGACGGGGTTTCGTTGTACAGCGCGGCGGAGCGGGCCGACATGCTGGCGCATCATGCGCCGGCCATAGCCATTGACCAGAGCGGCAGCCAGTTGAACTGGGTATGGCATTTCGTGCGCGATGCCTATCTGTTCTGGCCCTGGTATCGGCGCGGGGCGGAGAACCGGCGTGGCGTGGGGCTGCCGAGTGCCGATGAACTGCACGACAAGGTGGTGGAGGTGCTGAAGGCGGCGCGGAGCTACCATCTGCCGTATCAGGCGGCGCTGGCCTATGACAAGGAAGTGCGGCTGCCGCTGGTGCCGGTGCCTACCCTGCTGGCCTGCGCCGGCACCGACATGCTGATGGAATATTTTGAGCGGGTGCGCGCCCTGCTGCCGGCGGGGACCGAGACGGTGGTGACGCCAGGTGGTGGCGCCAGGCTGGGCGAGACGGTGGCGTTGCTGGCGGCCTTCCTCGATCGTTAGGTCAGTTCGACTGGGTTCAGTGCCCAATGGGCGGCGAGGGTGCTGGGGATTTGGCCCTGGATGCCGCGCGCCCAGGCCTCGGCCTGCAATTCGGGCAATAGCGCGGCCTGGGTGCTGAGCAGGGCGGGTTTGGGGCGGCGGTTGAGGCGGGAGAGCTCCAGGCGGTCCGCGTCCCAGCAGCAGCCGATGCTGGGGTTGGGGCTGGTCTGGCCGTGTTCATGCCCGGCGCAGGCGGTGGCGAGCAGGGTGAGGTCGGCGGCGGGGAGGGTGAGCAGGCCCTCGTCGGCCAGGGTTTGGGCGAAGGCGGCGGCGCGTTCGCCATGGCCGAGGTCGAGGTCTTCGTCCTGGCGGCGACTGTCATGCAGCAGGGCAAAGAGTTCCACCAAGGCGGGGTTGGCGCCGGGGGTGAGGGCGGCCAAAGCCCGGCCATTGGCCAGCACGCGCAACCAATGCGCCGGGCCGTGGATGCCGGTGCGGGTGAGGCGGTATTGCGCCATGACCCGATGCAGCAGGGCGGGGGTGACCAGGCTGGCCCAGCTGCCGAGTTCGACCAGGTAGGGCGCGGGCAGGCCCTGGGCGGCGGCGCCGGCGATGACGCGTTCCAGGTAGCGGGGCTGCGGGAAGCCGGGGGCCTGCTGGGTGGCGAAGTAGATCAGCGCCGGGGCGCCGCCGATGGTGAACTCGGCCTTGCGGTAGTCGTTGGTGGCGACGCCTTCATATTCGTCGAGCGCCGATTCGCAGGCGGGGGTGAGGTGCCAGATCAGGCCCTCGGCATGGGCGCCGGGCTGGGGCAGCAGGGTGGCCCAGCCATCGGCGTTGATGATGAAGCGCCAGTTGGGCAGGGCGATTCGCTTGGCCGGGCGGGCGGCGGGGCAGCGCTGCGCCATTTGGTCGGCGCAGAGGTTGGAGCCATAGGCCAGGTAGCGCCGCCTTGTGAGGATCATCGGGTTCGCCATTGAGAACATAGAAGGAACATGGTAGGGAAAACTCAGCATAGGGAAGAGTGGGATGGCAGCAAAACGGCAGGCGGTGGTGCGCCCGTTGGAGGCGGCATTGGTGCGGTTGCAAACCCTGGCCACGCGCGGGGTGGTGCCGAACCGGATGGCGCGGGAGGTGGAGGTGATTGTGGCCGAATGGCACGCCGAAGCCGGGGCGGACAGCACCGAAGTGAAGGAAAGACTGGCGGAATTGCTGGAGCAGCTGGCCGACGGGGTGCATGACGCGGAGGAGCAGGTTTCCTACGTGGATGCCGATGAGCCGGCGGCGGCCAAGCAGGCCGGGCTGACCCTGGCGGCGCTGGTGGCGACGCGGGACGCGGTGGCCCGGGCGGCGGGTGCGCAAGGCTAATTGCGGATTGATGCGGGTTGGCGCTGACATTCGGTGTGCAGTCGGCTAAGACTCCGATTCTCGAAAGGAAGCAGCCCATGTCGAAGAAGTTCCTGACTGACGTCATCGCCAAGTCGACCGAGATGCCGACCCTGGCGGCAAACAAGCTGGCCGGCGAGATCATCGCCGCGATCAAGGCCGAGATTGTGAGCGCTGGGCGCTTCAGCATTCCGGATTTCGGCTCCTTCGCCGTGCGCGAGACGCCGAAGCGGACCGCGCTGAACCCGGCCACTGGCGAGAAGGTGCAGGTGAAGGCCGGCGCCACGGTGAAGTTCAAGGCCAGCCCGGCCCTGAAGGAAGCCGCCCTGGCCGGCGTGAAGAAGACCAAGCGCAAGACCGCCGCCAAGGCCTGAAGCGCCTTTTCCGGCTGCGGCGCTGGACCTGAACGCCAGGGGCGTTCAGGCTGCTGCGCTGCAACTTGGTGAAGGACAGGCCCTGATGGATTGGCAGTTGGACGCCACGGCGCAATCTGCGCTGCTGGCCACGGGGCAGACCACGCCCACGGCGCTGCTGGAGCAGGCGCTGGGGCGCCTGGAGGCGTTGGAGCCGAAGCTCAATGCCTTTGTGCATGTGGACCGGGATGGCGCCCGCGTCGCGGCTGAGGCCGCGACGGCGCGGCAGGCCGCCGGGGCGCGGCTGGGGCCGCTGGATGGCTTACCTATTTCGGTGAAGGATAACCTTTACGTGGCCGGCATGCCGGCGCGTTGGGGCAGCCTGCTGTTCCGCGACCATGTGCCGGCGCAGGATGATATTTGCGTGGAGCGGCTGCGCGCGGCCGGCGCGGTGATTGTGGGCAAGACCACAACGCCGGAATTCGCCCTGATGGGCCGCACCGACAGCCGGCTGACCGGCACCACCCGCAACCCCTGGGATTTGACGCTGACGCCGGGGGGGTCCTCGGGCGGGGCTTCCGCCAGCGTGGCGGCGGGCATTACCACCCTGGCGCTGGGCACCGATGCCGGCGGCAGCACCCGCTTGCCGGCCGGCTACACCGGGCTGGTCGGCATGCGGCCTTCCACCGGGCGGCTGGCGCGGCGGTATGGGTTTCCGCCCATGGCGATTGATTTCCAGGCGCTGGGGCCGTTTGCCCGCACGGTGCGCGACATGGCGCTGCTGTATGGCGTGCTGGCCGGGCCGGATGCGCGAGACCCTTATTCCCAGCGCTTTCCCACGGTGGAGGCGCCGGGGCCGGTGCGGCGGCTGCGGGTGGGCTGGCTGACCAGCATTGGCGATGAGGGCGCGACGCCGGAGGTGACGGCCAGCGTGGCCGGGGCGGCCGGGCTGCTGGCGGGGCTGGGTTGCGCGGTGACGCCGGTGGCGGCGCCCTATGACCTGGCGGGGCTGCGGCGGATATGGGGCACGCTGACGGCTGCCGGGGCGGCGCGGGTGGCGCTGCGCTTTCCGGACCAATGGCGCGAGGCGGTGACGGATTCGATTCGCGCCACGGTGGAGCGCGGCCTGGCGCTGCCGGCCACGGCCTATGTGGATGCGCTGGACGCGCTGGCGGCCTGGCGGGCGGATGTGACGGCGAATTGGGGCGCCTATGACGCGCTGCTGCTGCCGACCAGCGCTGCCCCGGCCTGGCGAGCCGAGGATGAGGCGCCGCCGGGGCTGACCGTGGCGACCCAGGGCATGTTTGGTGGCTGGGTGAATGCGGCGGGGCTGGCGGCGATCAGCGTGCCGGGGGCGCCGCACCCGGATGGGCGGCCGATTGGGGTGCAACTGGTGGCGCCCTTTGGCGGCGATGCTGTGGTGCTGGAATTGGCCAGGCGGCTGGAGGCGGCGAGCCCCTGGGCCGGGCGCTGGCCGGCGCTGGCCTTGCAGGGCTGAGACTCGGCGCTGGCGAGGGGTTGGGCAGGGCGCCTGATTCCTGGCCAGTGCAGGCGCGGCTTGCGCAAATATTGGGCGGCGGCGGGGCGCTGCGGCTGGCGGAGCGTGGGGTGGGGCGTGGCACCATCCTTGCTGCAAGGGCAAGCGAGGGGGCCGGGTGCCGTGCCCCGACCTGACCCGAGGAGCCAAGCGCTTGTTGAACCGTCGCTCTGCCCTGCTTGCCGGCCTGGCGCTGCCCGCCCTGGCGCCGCGTGCCTTTGCCGCTGATCCCATCAAGATTGGCATGACCCAGCCGCTGACCGGGGCGGTGGCTGCTTCCGGCAACTATGTGGCCAATGGCGCCAAGATCGCGACCGAGGTGCTGAACCGCGCCGGTGGCGTGCTGGGGCGGCCGCTGGAGCTGATTCTGGAGGACAACAAGTCCAACCCGCGCGAGGCGGTGGCCAGCGTGGAGAAGCTGGTGCTGCGCGACCGCGTGCCGGTGTTGATTGGCGCCTGGAGCAGCACCTTCACCCTCGCCATCATGCCGAAGCTGATTGAGTACAAGGTGCCGATGATCGTCGAGACTTCCTCGGCATCGCGCATCACGACTTCGGGCAATCCGTATGTGTTCCGCATTGCGCCGACCAGCGAGATGGAGGCGGTGGCCTTCTCGGGGCTGCTGAGCAAGTTTACCCCGGCGATCCGCAAGGTGGACTTCCTGTCGGTGAACAACGATTTCGGGCGTGGCGCGGCGGAGAAATTCGCGCTGGCGCTGGCCGCCAAGGGCGTGGCCATTGGCAAGACCGAGACGATGACGCCGGAAGCGACCGACCTGGCGGCGCAGCTGACCGCGCTGAAGCAGAGCGACAGCGACACGGTGTTCGTGACCACGGGCGTGGAGCAGCTGACCCTGGCGCTGCGGCAGGCGGTGGAGCAGCGGCTGGGCAAGCGGATTGTGACGACGGGCGGCGGCTTCCCCGACCAGCTCATCAACAACCCGCTGCCGGCGGGGAATGAGAGCTTCCATATTCTGTTCTACGCGCCGTGGTTCCCTGAGCGGGCGCCGCACCCGGCGCTGGCGCGGACCTATACCGAGGAGTGGAACAAGAAGGGCTGGGAATTCGCCGGGCTGACCGAAGGCTTCCGCGGCTATGACGCGATGCTGACGGTGGTGGCGGCGCTGCGCCTGGCCGGCAAGCCGGAGGCCGAGGCGATTCGGGCCGCGCTGTGGAATGTGCGGATTCCGGGCGTGAATGGCGACATCGCCTTTGTGAAGGAAGGCCCGGCCGGGCAGGAGAGCGGGCAGAACCGGCCCAATGTTTCCGTGCTGAAGCTGAGCGAGGGCAAGACCAGCCTGCTGTAAGACTGCACGGTCGTATCAGACGATGGATCAGGCGCTGCAGCACCTGGTGAATGGCACGGTCCTGGGCGGCACTTATGCGCTGCTCGGGATTGGCCTGACCCTGGTGTTTGGGGTGATGCGGGTGGTGAACTTCACCCATGGCGAACTTTATACGTTTGGCGCCTACATGGCCTATGGGCTGGTGGCGCTGCTGGGGGTGAATTTCTACCTGGCGCTGGTGCTGGCCACCATGCTGGGCGTGGCCTTGGGCGCGGCGCTGGAATTGGTGCTGCTGCGGCGGATGCGGCAGGCCGATATCGACAGCGTGATGCTGGTGATGATCGGCGCTTCGCTGGTGCTGCAGAATGCCGAGATGTGGGCCTGGGGCGGGGTGGCGAAGCTGATTCCCAACCCGTTTGCCGGCGCGCCCTTGGTGATTGGGCCGGTTTCGGTGTTGCCGCTGCGGTTGTTTGTGCTGGTGGTTTCGGCCGCGCTGCTGCTGGGGTTCTGGCTGCTGCTGGACCGCACCCGCGCCGGCATGGCCATGCGCGCGACGTTCCAGGACCCCGATACCGCGGCGCTGATGGGTGTGCGGATTGGCTGGGTGAATACCGCGACATTCGCGATTGGCTCGGGGCTGGCGGCGGCGGCGGGGGCCTTGCTGGGGCCGGTGTTCATCGTCTCGCCCACCATGGGGGATCTGGTGGGGCTGAAGGCCTTCGCCATTGTGATTCTGGGCGGGCTGGGCAGCCTGCCGGGGGCGACGCTGGGCGGGTTTGCGCTGGGCTTCGTGGAGGAATTCGCGGGGGGTTATGTCTCCACCGAATATCGCGATGCCTTTGGATTTTTGCTCATCATCCTGGTGCTGGCGTTGCGGCCGCAGGGGCTGGTGCCGGTGAAGGAACGCATCGGGTGAGTGGCTTGGCGCGGATACCCTGGAGTTGGGGCTTTGTGCTGGCGATGGCGCTGCTGCCGCTGGTGTTTCCGGACCCCTATGTGCTGGCGGTGCTGACCTCGGCGGGGATTTTCATTGTTGGTGCCATCAGCCTGAACCTGCTGCTGGGCTATACCGGGCAGCTGAGCCTGGGGCATGTGGCGTTCTTTGGCCTGGGTGCCTATGCCAGTGCGCTGGTCTCGCTGGGGTTTGATGTGGGGCTGGGCTTTGGGGTGCGGGTGACCATGGGGCCGCAGCCGGTGTGGCTGGGCTTCGTGGCCGCCATTGTGGTGGCGGGCGGCTTTGGCTGGCTGCTGGGGCGGCTGGCCTTCAAGGTGCGCGGGGCGTTTTTCGTCATCCTGACCGTGTGCTTCGCCCAGGTGCTGCGCATGGTGGCGCTGAACTGGATTGAGCTGACCCAGGGGCCGATGGCGCTGATTGGGATTCCGGCGTTTTCGCTGTGGCTGCCGGGGCAGGGCGTGGTGGCGCTGACCAGCAAGGCGCAGAATTACTGGCTGGTGCTGGCGGTGGCGGTGCTGGCCTTTCTGCTGGTGCGGCAGGTGGTGAATTCGCGCATGGGCAGGGCCTTTGTGGCGCTGCGCAGCAATGAGGCGCTGGCGCGTTCGGTTGGGATTCGAGTGACGCATTATCTGGTGGTGGCGACGGTGCTTTCGGCCGGCATTGCCGGGGCGGCGGGCAGCCTGTTTGCGCATTACACCCGGATCATCGACCCCGACGTGTTCCTGTTCATCTACACCGTGACCATGGTGATCATGGTGATCACGGGCGGCAAGGGCAGCCTGTGGGGGCCGGTGGTGGGTGGGCTGGTATTTGGCCTGGTCCCGGATCTACTGCGCGGCCGGGCGGCGCCGGAAGCGCAATGGGTGCTGTATGGCGTGGCGATGATCCTGTTCGTGATGTTTCTGCCGCGTGGAATTGTGCCGGCCGTGGCCGGGCTGTGGGAGCGGCGGCGATGAGCGCGGCGCTGCTGGAGGTGGAGCACCTGGCGGTGCATATCGGCGGGCTGGTGGCGATTGCCGATGCCAGCTTCAGCGTGCCCGAGGGCAGCATTGTGAGCCTGATTGGGCCGAATGGCGCGGGCAAGACCACGGCGTTCAACGTCATCAGCGGGTATATGCGGCCCACGCGGGGCAGTATTCGGTTTGCGGGCGAGGCGATAACCGGGCTGGCGCCGGAGCGGGTGGCGGAACGCGGGCTGGTGCGGAGTTTTCAGCGTACCAGCGTGTTCATGGGCTGCACGGTGCTGGAGAATGCGCTGATGGCGCTGCACCGGCGCGGCAAGGCCGGGCTGCTGGCGGCGCTGTCGCCCTGGGGCGCGGTGCGGCGCGAGGAAGCGATGCTGCGCGAGGCGGCGTGGGAGATGCTGCGCTTCGTGGGGCTGGAGGCGCGGGCGGAGACGCTGGCCGAGGCGCTGGCCTATGGCGAGCAGCGGCGGCTGGGCATTGCGCTGGCGGCGGCGGCTTCGCCTCGGTTGTTGATGCTGGATGAGCCGGCGGCGGGGTTGAATCCCTCGGAGACGGCGGAGTGCATGGCGCTGATTCGCGGCTTGCGGGAACGCGGCATGACCGTGCTGCTGGTGGAGCACGACATGGCCATGGTGATGCAGATGAGCGACAGCATTGTGGTGCTGAACCAGGGGCGGATTATTGCCACCGGGGCGCCGGCTGAGATTCGCGCCAACCCCGAGGTTATTCGCGCCTATCTGGGCAGCGAGGCCGCGCATGTTGCGGCTTGAGGGCGTGCGCGCCGGCTATGGCCGGATTGAGGCGCTGGCCGGCGTGACCATGGAAGTGCGGCCGGGCGAGCTGGTGAGCCTGATTGGTGCGAATGGCGCGGGGAAATCCACCACGCTGAAGACCATCAGCGGCTTGTTGCAGCCAAGTGCGGGCGTGCTGACCTGGGATGGCGAGCCGATTGGCGGGCTGGCGCCGCGTGAGATTCTGGCGCGGGGCATTGCGCATTGCCCGGAGGGGCGGCGGGTGTTTCCGCAACTCAGCGTGCGCGAGAACCTGGAGATGGGGGCGCTGCTGCGGCGCGACCGGGCGGGCATCAACGCCGATATCGAGGCGATGTATGGGCGCTTTCCCCGGCTGCGGGAGCGGATGGGGCAGGCGGCGGGCACGCTTTCGGGTGGTGAGCAGCAGATGCTGGCGATTGCGCGGGCGCTGATGTCTCGGCCCAGGCTGGTGATGTTTGACGAGCCTTCGCTGGGGCTGGCGCCAGCGCTGGTGGATGCGGTGTTTGAGATTGTGCGGGATATTCGCGCCGCCGGCACCACGGTGCTGATGGTGGAGCAGAACGCCATGGCCGCGCTGCGGCTGTGCGACCGCGCCTACCTGATGGAGACCGGGCATGTGGTGCGCGAGGGGACCGGCGCGGAATTGCTGGCCAGCGCCGATGTGCGCGATGCCTATTTGGGTGGCGGGGTTTAGCCGGACTATGCTCGGCGCCTGTGTGGGGGAGTTGCGGGCATGACGGTGAAGACGCTGCGCTGGGGGCTGGTGGGGCTTGGCTCGCTGGCACGGAATGGGATTATGCCGGCTGCGGGCCGGGCGAAGCATGCGGTGGTGACCGCGGGCGTGACGCGGGATGTGGCCAAGGGCCGCGCCTTTGGCGCGCAGTTCGGCATTCCCAGCATTTACGCCAGTGTTGAGGAGATGGTGCGGGCGCCGGATGTGGATGCGGTGTTCGTGATGTCTCCGAATGATCAGCATACCCCGGCGGTGCTGGCGGCGGCGGCGGCGGGCAAGCATGTGCTGTGCGAGAAGCCGCTGGCGATGGTGGAGGCCGAGGCGCAGGCGATGATCGCGGGTTGCGCGGCGGCCGGGGTGCAGTTGCGCATTGGGCTGCATTTGCGGTTTGAGCGCTTTCTCGACCGCGTGGCGGCGGTGCTGCAGAGCGGCGAGATCGGCACGATCCGCGCGGTTTCGATTGAGCGGGCGGCGCCCTTGGCGGAACGCTCGGCCTGGCGCGAGGACCCCGCGCAGGGCGGCGGGATTTTGTACGATGTGGGGCTGCATCTGCTGGACCTGGTGCCGCGCCTGCTGGGCAGCGGCTATGCCAGCGTGGGTGGCCTGGCCTTTCCGCCGCCGGGCAGCGGCATGGGGGCGGATACGCTGAGCCTGCTGCTGCGGACGCAAAGCGATGTGCAGGTGAGTTTGCGGGCGTCTCGGGAAGCGCCGTTTGCGGGCAGTGACCTGGTGGTGCTGGGCACCGCCGGCATGCTGCGCACCGGGCCGCTGCGTTGGGTGGAGGCGTTTACCCTGACGGTGACGAATGCGGCGGGGACGCGACAGGAGAGCGTGCCGGCCTGCGATTTGTATCGGGATGAGCTGGACGGGTTTGCGCTGGATTTGGCCGATGGCGGCACGCGGCTGGGCACCGGGGCCGATGGGCTGCGGCTGGTGCGGCTGGCGGCGGCGGTGGAACAGGCCGTGGCCGAGGGCCGCATGGTGAACTTGGAAGGGTTGGACGCATGACGACGCGCCGCGCGCTGCTGGCTGGGATGGCGCTGCTGCCGGGCAGTGGGGCGCTGGCGCAGGAGGCTTGGCCGCGTTGGCCGCTGCGGCTGGTGGTGCCGTATTCGCCGGGTGGTGCCACCGACACGGTGGCGCGCTTGCTGGCCGAGCGGCTGGCGCGGGCGCTGGGCCAGCCGGTGGTGGTGGAGAATCGCCCCGGGCTGGCCGGCACGGTGGGGGTGGATACCGTGGCCAAGGCGGCGCCGGATGGCCATACGCTGGTGGTGGCGACGACGAACCAGGCGATCAACGAGACCTTGCAGCCGCGGCGGCCATTTCGGCTGCTGGAGGATTTGGCGCCGGTGGCGATGATCGACAGCTTTCCGTTTGCGCTGGCGGCGGCGAATGCGCTGCCGGTGACGAGCGTGGCGGAGCTGG
>CANFIE010000071.1 GCA_947446625.1 Acetobacteraceae bacterium
CGCCTTGTGCGCCCCGCTGGTCCACACCTTGCGGCCATTCACCAGCCAGCCACCCTCGGCCTTGGTCGCCTTGGTGGAAGCGGCGAACACGTCCGACCCACTATTCGGCTCGGAAAGCCCAATACAGAACGAGGCTTCGCCCGCCACGATCTGCGGGATGATCGCGCACTTCACCGCCTCGGCGCCGTAGCGCAGAATCACCGGCCCGCTCTGCCTATCCGCCACCCAGTGGAAGCGCACCGGCGCCCGATGCGCCAGGAACTCCTCCACCACCACATAGCGTTCCAGATGGGTGCGGCCATGGCCGCCCTCGGCCTTCGGCCAGGTCATGCCCAGCCAGCCACGCTGCCCCACGCGCCGGCTGAATTCCGGCGAATACCCGGCCTCGCGGTCGGGGTCATAGGGCGAGAAGGTGCCGCGGGCGATCTCCTCCCTCAGAAACTCCCGCACCTCCTGCCGCAGCGCCACCGCCGCCGGCGGCAGGGCCACGGGGTCAAACCGGAAGCTGAAGCTGCTCATCGCCCTAGCGGCCCTGGAAATTGGCCAGCCGCCGCTCGGCGGTGGCCTTGATGCCTTCCTTGAAATCCTGCGTCTGGCGCAGCCACTCCTGCTCCACCAACTCGCGCTCGGTGGCGCGCTCAACCGCATCGGCCAGGCCCCAGCGCATCGTCTCACGCGTGGAAGCCACCGCCAGCGGGGCGGACTGCGCAATCTCGGTGGCCAGCGCCTGGGCGGCGCTGCGCACCTCCGCCAGCGGCACCAGCATGTCGGCCAGGCCAATGCGCACCGCTTCCTCACCGGCCACGCGCCGGCCGGTGTAGAACAGCAGCGAAGCCTGCTGCGGCCCCACCAGGCGGGGCAGCGTCGCGGTCAGCCCAAAGCCTGGGTGAAAGCCCAGCCGGGTGAAATTGGCGCTGAACCGACCCTCGGCGCAGGTCACGCGGAAATCCGCCATCAGCGCCAGGCCCAGCCCGCCGCCCACCGCCGCGCCCTGCACCGCCGCCACAATGGGCTTGCGAATGCGGAACAGCCGCACCGCTTCCTTGTACAAATGCCGCACCGGGCCCTCGGCCGGCGCCGCCGTTTCCCCGGTGTTGCGGCGCGAGAAATCCGCCCCGGCGCAAAACGCCTTGCCCTGCGCCGCCAGCACCATGGCGCGCACGTTCGGGTCGGCATCGGCCGCCTCGAAGGCATCGGCAATCTCGTTGATCAGCACAATGTCGAAGAAGTTGTTGGGCGGCCGCTGGATCTCCACCGTGGTCACATGGCCAGAGGTGGTAACGCCAATGCTGGTGAAGGTCTTGGTCATGCGGGCCTCGGGGGCTGGGGTTGCGCTGCCGGTGGAAGCGCGCATGCCCTGAAGCGTGCGACCCACAACCCTGTGAGCTGCCCGTGCGGCGCGTTCCCCCAACTTGGCCCGCACGCTAGCCCCAGCCGCCCCGCTTGCGAAGTGCGTTGCGCCCGGCCCGGCTTTGCGCCACCAATTGCGGCAACAACAAAGGGGCAAGCGCCATGGACGGGCTGCGCAACAGCGAATACCGCCACCTTGAGGTCAACCGCATCGCCGGCTGCATGGGCGCCGAGATTACCGGCGTCGACCTCTCGCAGGACCTGCCGGATGATGTGCTGGCCGAACTCCGCCGCGCCCTGCTGGACAACCTGGTGATTTTCTTCCGCGGCCAGAGCCTGACGCCCGAGCGCCAGCTCGCCTTCGCCCGCCGCTGGGGCGAGATTCACCTGCACCCCTACATGGCCGGCATGGATGATTTCCCCGAAGTGCTGGAGATCAAGAAAACTCCCTCCGACAAGCGCAATTTCGGCGGCTCCTGGCACTCCGACCAAGCCTTCACCGCCCGGCCCGCCATGGGCACCATCCTCTACGGCGTAGAAATCCCCTCGGCCGGCGGAGACACCCTCTGGGCCAATCTCTACGCAGCGTATGAGGCGCTTTCGCCCGGCATGCAGCGCATGCTCGCGGGCGTGAAGGGCGTCTATCGCGGCGACAATTTCAGCAGCCACGACGGCAAGACCCGCAAGGAATTCTACGCCGACAAAATCGCCATGAAGGTGCAGGACCCCGGCAGCACCCAGACCGTCTCCACCCACCCGCTGGTGCGCACCCACCCCGAGACCGGCCGCAAGGCGCTGTTCGTCGGCGGCCATCTGTTCCGGCTGGAGGATATGACCGAGCAGGAAAGCAAGCCGCTGCTGGACTTCCTGACCCAGCATGCCACCCGGCCGGAATTCACCTGCCGCTTCCGCTGGCAATCCGGCTCCCTGGCCTTCTGGGACAATCGCTGCACCATGCACTTCGCCATCAATGACTACCCGGCCGAAACCCGGGTGATGCACCGCGTGACGGTATGCGGCGACACGCCCTTCTAAGAGCAAACCCCGCACGGGCTTCGTCACGGGAGGGGTAATTTGCTCGCCCAAAAGCGGGGCTTGTCGAAGGCGCAAATTGTGCTGGGAAAACCTCTGGTAGCGGCGGGCGGACTTGAACCGCCGACCCCGGCATTATGAGTGCCGTGCTCTAACCAGCTGAGCTACACCGCCAAACCAGAGGGGGCGTCGCTTAAGCCGCGTCGGCGCCAAAGTCAACCGCCCGGCGGATAAATCCGCCGCCCAAAACGCGTTCACCCGCATACAGCACGCAACCCTGGCCCGGCGCGGCAATGGCCGGGGCCTCGGGCCGCACCCGCAGCAGCCCCGCCGCCGCGTCCCACACCGCCACACAGGGCTGCGGCTGCTCACGCGCCCGCAGCTTCACCTGGCAGGCCAGTGGCGCCGTAGGCGGGGCGCAGAGCCAGTTCACCTCACCCGCCACAATCTCGGCCGCCGGCAGCGCCTGCTTATGCGCTACCACCACCCGCCGGCGCGGCGCGTCCAGCGCGGCCACATACAGCGGTTGCTCGCCCTCGCGCAGCGCCAGCCCCAGGCCGCGCCCCTGGCCGATGGTGTAGCGCGCAATGCCCTGGTGCTGGCCCAGCACCCGGCCCTCGGTGTCCACAATCTCGCCCGGCTCGGCCGCCTCGGGCCGCAGCTTGGCCACCACCTGGTGGTACTGCCCCTGGGGCACGAAGCAGATGTCCTGGCTGTCGGGCTTTTCCGCCACCGCCAGCCCCAGGCGCAGTGCCTCGGCCCGCACCGCGGCCTTGTCCGGGTAGCCGCCCAGCGGAAACCGGCTGAACGCCAACTGTTCCCGCGTGGTGGCAAACAAAAACCAGCTCTGGTCACGCTGCGGGTCAGCGGCACGATGCAACTCCGGCCCCTCAGGCCCGTCCACTCGCTGCACGTAATGCCCGGTGGCCATGGCCTCGCAGCCCAAATCCCGCGCCAATTCCACCAGGTCGTGGAACTTCACCGTCTGGTTGCAGCGCACGCAGGGTACCGGGGTTTCGCCGGCAGCATATTGCGCCGCGAAATCGCCAATCACCGCATCCCGAAACCGCTGCTCGCGGTCCAGCACGTAATGCGCAATGCCCAAATGGTCGGCCACACGCCGGGCATCCATGATGTCCTGCCCCGCGCAGCAGGCGCCCTTCTTCTGCACCGCCGCGCCGTGGTCATACAGTTGCAGCGTGGCGCCCACCACCTCGTGGCCCTGCTCGGCCAACAGCCCCGCCACCACGGAACTGTCCACGCCGCCAGACATTGCAACCAGTATGCGCATGCGATTCACGCTCCGCTCCTCGGCCTCACGGCCTGCGGGGTTGCGCGACCGCATGCGAGAATCCTGGTCATCGCGCCGCGTCCAGCCCCTGCTGCCAGAAGCGCTGTTCCAGCCGCGCCGCCTCGCTGAAGGTCGCGCTCAGCATGTTGAACCGCGCCACCCCGCCATGCGAGACGCCCAGATCATCAATCCGCTGCGCCGCAGCCCGTGCCAGCTTCTGGTAGCCATCGCTGCCATAGGTGTCGAGCCAGCTCTGGTACGGGTTGCCCACCACTTTGCGGTTCGGGTCCGCCAGCATGCGCAGCGCCACTTCGGCATAGCCCACGCTGCACGGCACCAGCGCCACTTCCAGGTCCAGAATATCCCCGGCCAGGCCCCGGTCGATCACGTAGCGGGTATAACTCACCGTCTCGGCGCTCTCGGTCGTGCCCAGCACCTCGGCCTGGCTCAGCCCCCAGCTTTCGCAATACTTCAGGTGCATGCTGGTTTCGGCCAAAATCGCCGAAATCGCGTTGGTCTTGTCCACCATCGCCTGGATGCTCTCGGCCTTGAACACCGCCAGCGCCTTGGCCCGGGCGAAATGAATCAGGAACAGGTAGTCCTGGATCAAATAGCGCTGGAAGGCCGCCAGCGGCAGGGTACCGGCCGAAAGCTGCTGGCAGAACTCATGCCAGGTATAGTCGGCCCAATCCTTGGCGCAGGCCGCCCGCAGCGTGCGGAACAGCCCACCCTCGGCGCCGAAGTCGGTTTCCCAGCGCTCGCTCATCAACCGGCATTCCGCGTGCCGGCCGGCAGCTTCACCACCAGCCCGTCCAGCGCCTCGGTCATGATGATCTGGCAACCCAGCCGGCTGGTCTCCTGCAGGTCGAAGGCCAGGTCCAGCATGTCCTCCTCATCCTCGGTCGGCGCCACCAGCGTCTCGAACCAGTTGCCATCCACAATCACATGGCAGGTGGAGCAGGCCAGCGAGCCTTCGCAGGCGCCCTCGATATCCACCCCATGCTTATGGGCAATCTCCAGCACCGAAAGTCCCAGCGGCGCATCCACCACCTTGCGGGTTCCGTCGCGCTCAATGAAGGTCATGCTCGGCATTGGGGCTATTCCTGTTTCGTCACGGTATGCCAGGCGGCGGCCAGCAGGGCGGCAGCCTGATCAGCTTCGGCCGGGGAGGTAAAGCGGCCAATCCCCACACGCAAGGTGGCACGCGCCTCGGCATCGGGCAGGCCAATGGCCCGCAGCACGTAGGAAGGCTCCACCGCCGCCGAGGAACAGGCTGAACCCGTAGAGACACATACCTGCGGCGCGGCGGCCATCAGCGCCTGGGCATCCACCCCACCCGGAAAGGTCAGGTTGGTATTGCCGGCGACCCGCTGCTCCTGGCTGCCATTCACCCGCAGCCCCGGCACCTCGGCGCGCAGCCGGCGCAGAAACACCTCTCGCTGGCCGGCAATGCGCCCAGCATCCAGCATGCCCTCAATGGCGGCAATCCGCGCGGCTTCGCCCAGCCCCACAATCAGCGGCGCCGGCAGGGTGCCGCTGCGCAGCCCCCGCTCCTGCCCGCCGCCCGAAAACAGCGGCTGCAACCGCACCCGGGGCCGGCGGCGCACATACAGCGCGCCAATGCCCTTGGGGCCGTAGATCTTGTGCCCGCTCAGCGAGAGCAAATCCAACCGCAGCGCCGCCACATCCAACGGAATCCGCCCGGCACCCTGCGCGGCGTCACTGTGGAACAGCGCCCCGGCGGCCTTGGCCAGCGCGCCAATCTCGGCCAGCGGCTGGGTCACGCCAATCTCGTTGTTCACCGCCATCACGGAAACCAGCAGCGTCGGCACTTCCAGCGCCGCCCGCAGCGCGTCCAGCTCCAGCAACCCATCGCTGCCCACCGGCAGCACCACGGCCTCGAAGCCCTCGGCCTCCAGGTCGCGCACGCTTTCCAGCACGCATTTATGCTCGGTCGCGACGGTAATGATCCGCCGCCGCTCCCCCGCCCCGGCAAAGCGCGCGGCGCCTTTTATGGCAATGTTGTTCGCCTCAGTGGCGCCGCTGGTGAACACCACCTCGGCCGGGCTGGCGCCAATCAGCGCCCCCACATGCCCGCGGGCTTCCTCCACCGCTTCCTCGGCGGCGCGGCCCATGCCGTGTTCCACGCTGTGCGGATTGGCGAAATTCTCCTCCCACCAGGGTCGCATGGCGGCCAGCACGCGGGGGTCCACCGGCGTGGTGGCGTGGTTGTCCAGGTAGATGGGTCGGTTCGGGCGGGTCATCGTGCTGAACTTGGTCCTTCAGGCCGCCCGGCGCGAGAGCCTATCCCGCATGGCAGCCCAGGCCCGCAGGAAACGCTCCGCCGCATCCGCCGGCGCATTCCAGGGCAGCGAAACCCTTATCCCGCAGCCCGCATCATCCCCCAGGCCCATGGCCTGCAACACCGGGCTGCGCCCCACCTTGCCCGAGGAACACGCCGCCCCGGCCGAAACCCGCATGCCGGCCAGGTCCAGCGCAATCACCTGAGTTTCGGCCGCCACGCCCGGCAGCACCAGGCAGCTGGTATTGGGCAGCCGCGCCGCCGCGGCCCCGGCCACCACGGCGCCCTGGGCACCGGCCTCAATCGCGTCACGCAGCGCCGCCAGCCCGGCCGCCGCCTCGGGAGTCGCCTCGGCCAACGCCGCCGCCATGCCGGCAATGGCCGGCAACGCCTCGGTGCCGCCACGCCGGCCGCGTTCCTGCCCGCCACCCAGCATCAGCGGCGCCACATCCAGCCCCGGCCGTAGCAGCAGCGCCCCGGCGCCCGGCGGCCCGCCCAGCTTGTGCCCCGAAATCGCCAAGGAATCCCCCAGCAGCCGCACTGGCACCCGCCCCGCCGCCTGTACCGCATCCACATGCAGCAGCGCGCCATGGCGCCGGCACAGCTCGGCCGCCGCTTCGAGCGGATGCAGCACTCCGGTCTCGTTATTCGCCGCCATCAGCGCCACCAGCGCCGGGCCGCCCTCGGCCAGCATGGCCGCCAGCGCGGCCAGGTCCAGCGTGCCATCGGCCAGCACCGGCACCACCCCGGCCTCGGGCGCCGCCGCCCGCACCGCCGGGTGCTCGGTGGCGCCCACCAACACCCGCCGGCCCGCCGCCAGCCCGCGCAGCGCCAGTGCATTGGCCTCGGTGCCGCCGCTGGTGAACACCACATCCTGCGCCCGGCCACCAAACCGCGCCGCCACCGCCTCGCGCGCCGTCTCCAGCACGCGCCGCGCCGCCCGCCCGGCGGCATGCACGCTGGAAGGATTGCCGCCCATATCCATGGCCGCCAGCACCGCCGCCCGCGCCACCGGACGCAGCGGTTCGGTGGCGTTGGCGTCCAGGTACAGCGCCTGGGTCACTATTCGGCCGCCCTGGCCGCCACCGGGCCCGGTGCCACGGCCCGGCCGCGCACGTCCTTGGCCACCACATCGGCCAGGGTCACGCCCAGCAGAAACAGCCGGATCTGCTCGCTCAACTCGGCCCACAGGTCATGCGTCAGGCACTTGCTGCCATCCAGGCAGCCAGGCCCGCCTTCCTCGCAGCGCGTGGCGTGAATGGGCTCGTCCACCGCCTCCACAATCTCCGCCACCGCAATAAGCTGCGGCGCCCGCGCCAGCCGGTAGCCGCCGCCGGGCCCCCGGGCCGAGGCCACCAATTCCGCGCGCCGCAGCCGGCCGAACAATTGTTCGAGATAAGCCAGGGAAAGCTGCTGCGCGGCGGCGATATCGGCCAGGCTCACCGGCGTTTCGCTGGTGCAGGCAATCCCGCCGCCCCGCTGCCGCGCCGCCAGTTCCGCCATGGCCATCACGGCGTAGCGCCCACGGGTTGAAAGCCGCACGTCTAGCCTCCTACAGCCGAAAGCAAGCACATCGGCATTTCCTGCCCTGCACGGTCGGCATAGCGGAACATACCTACAGACATGGGGTCAAAACTGTGAATCCATTATGTGAACGGCCCGCCCGTCCGTTATGGTCATCCCACCCCCGGAACCGGGAGCCCGTCCGGGGGCGCCTGAGCGCAGAAGCAAAGTCCAACAGCCGAGAAACCACGCCCGGCAACGGGCATGGCGGCTGAAAGACTAGGTTACCCGACTTCCCTGGTCAACCATTCGGGACCCCAGGGTTGCGCGACTGCTCCAAGGCGTGGTGCTCCGGTCCTGGCCGGGTCATCGCAATGGGAACCCCCACCAAGCGACAGTGCGCGCTTGGCATGTCGGCAGGCATTCCCCTGAATGTCCCCGGCAAGCCTGGCGTGCACGGCTAAACATGAATTGGACCCACGGGACGATGCCTGAGGTCATGTTCGCCGGCCCTGACGGGCGGCTCGAGGGGCGTTATCACCACTCGAAAAAGACCAATGCGCCGGTGGCGCTGCTCCTGCATCCGCATCCGCTGCATGGCGGCACCATGAATAACCGGGTGGTCTATTCCCTGTACCAGCGCTTTCAGCGCATGGGTTTCTCGGTCCTGCGCTTCAACTTCCGCGGCGTTGGCCGCAGCCAGGGCCGGTATGACGGCGGCATCGGCGAAATCTCCGACGCCTGTTCCGCGCTCGACTTCCTGCAGGCGGTGAACCCGAACGCCCAGAGCCTCTGGGCCGCCGGCTACTCCTTCGGCAGTTATGTCGGCATGCAGGTGCTGATGCGCCGGCCGGAAATGGGCGGCTTCGTCTCCATCTCCGCCCCCGCCAGCCACTACGACTTCGGCTTTCTCGCCCCCTGCCCGTGCAACGGCCTGATTCTGCACGGTGCCGAGGACGAACTGGTGCCCGAGCCCAGCGTCCGCCAACTGGTGGACAAGCTGAACACCCAGAAGGGCATCAAAATCGACTATCGCGTCATGCCCGGCGCCGGCCACGTCTTCACGCCCGAGGAAACCGAGCGGGTGATGGACGCCGCCGAGGACCATGTGATGTCCAAGCTCAACGGCAGCCGCATGGCCCTGGCCGCCGACTGATCCTCCGGGCCGCAGCCACACCGGCTGCGACCAAAACAGCGCTACCAAAAGCCGCCGGGTGGCAACGCCCGGCGGCTTCTTGTTTGTGCCGCCCCGCCGTGCTGCTCTCCGCCCAACGAACCGGAGGAATGCCCATGCTCTCGCGCCGCGCCGCACTTGCCCTGCCCGCCCTGCTGGCCGCCGCGCCGGCCCGCGCCCAGGGCTGGCAGCCCGACCATCCGCTGAGCATGATTGTGGCCTACGCCGCCGGTGGCGGCACCGACACCGCCGCCCGCCTGCTGGCCCGCGTGCTGGAAAAGGACCTTGGCCAGCCCGTCGTCGTGGTCAACCGCGCCGGCGCCGGCGGCGAAATCGGCTTCACCGAACTGGCCCGCGCCAAGCCCGATGGCTACACCATCGGCTTTACCAATACCCCCACCATCGTCACGGTGCCCATTGAGCGCCAGGCACGCTTCAGCCTGGAAAGCTTCAGCTTCATTGCCAACATCGTGGACGACCCCGGCGGCCTCTGGGTCCTCACCGCCTCCCCCATCAAAACCCTGGATGACCTGCTGGCAGAGGCCCGCCGCCGGCCCGGCCAGGTCAGCTACGGCACCACCGGCATCGGCTCCGACGACCATCTGGCCATGCTGGCGCTGCAACGCGCCACCAACACCCAGTTCCTGCACGTGCCCTTCGGCGGTTCCTCCCAGGTGCGCACCGCGCTGTTCGGCCGCACCGTGGAACTGGCCGTGGTCAACATGGGCGAGGGCCTGACCGACTGGCGCCAGGGCGCCGTCCGCCCACTCGGCCAGCTTGCCCCCACCCGCTGGGCAGCCGCGGCCGAAGTCCCCACCCTGCGCGAATTGGGCCATGACGTGGTGGAAGGCAGCATGCGCGGCGTGGCCGCCCCGGCCGGCCTGCCGCCGGAAATCCTCGCCCGCCTGGCCCTGGCCGTACGCCGCGCGGTGGCCACGCCCGAGTTCATTGCCGGTGCCCAGCAGCAGCAACTACCGCTGCGCTTCCTGGGGCCGGAGGAATACACCCGCGAATTGCAGGCCCTGCGCACCAATTACAGCCGCCTCTGGGCGCAGCACCCCTGGAAGGAATAGCCGCGTGACCATCCGCGTTGTCCGTACCGAAGCCTTCGTCTTCCGCGCCCCCATCGCCGTGCCCGTGGTCAACGCCTTCGGCGCCATGACCGAGCGGGTCGCCCTCTACCTCAAGCTGACCGACGCCGATGGCACCGAGGGCTTTGCCGAGGTCTGGGGCAATTTCCCCACCCTCACCGCCGACCACCGGGCGAAGTTGTTCGACGCCTTCATCGCCCCGCGCCTCCTGGCCGGCCCCATCCCGGATGTGCGCGCCTTCTGGCACGAGATGGACCGCCGCCTGCACGTTTGGGGCCTGCAAGCGGGCGAACCCGGCGCCTATGCCGCCGCCCTGGCCGGCGCCGACCTGGCCCTGCATGACCTGGCCGCCCGCAAGGCCGGGCTGCCGCTGTGGAAATACCTCGGCGGCACCGATGCCTCGCCCCTGCCCTGCTACGCCAGCGGCCTGAACCCCGACGAACAGGCCCTGGCCCAGGTGACCGCCGCGCGGGAAAAGGGCTACCGCGCCTTCAAGATCAAAATCGGCTTCGGCGAAGCGCGCGACGTCGCCACCCTCACCCCGGTCTTCGCCAGCCTGCGCCCGGGTGAGCGCTGCATGGTCGATATCAACCAGGGCTGGAACTTCGACAGCGCCGTGCGGATGGTGGAAGTGCTGCGCCAATTCCCCCTGGCCTGGATCGAGGAACCGCTGACCTGCGACCGCCCGGCCTGGGAATGGGCCGCGGTGCGCGCCGCCGCCCGCAGCCCCATTGCCGCTGGCGAGAACCTGCGCGGCAACCTGGCCTTCCACCAGGCCCTGGCCGATGGCCATTACAGCGTGCTGCAACCCGACTGCGCCAAATGGGGCGGCTTCACCGCCACCCTGCCGGTGGCCCAGGCGGTGGTGGGTGCGGGCAAAACCTATTGCCCGCATTTCCTCGGCGGCGCGGTGGGGCTGGTGGCCAGCGCGCATCTGCTGGCGGTGGTGCGCGGCAATCCGGGCCAGGAAGGCTTGTTGGAATGGGACGCCAACCCCAACCCGCTGCGCGAGATTTTGCTGGATGGCGTGCTGCATATCGAGGATGGCCGCGTTGCCCTGCCGCACGGTCCCGGCCTCGGCTTCACCCCGGCGCTGGACCGCCTGGCGCCCTACCAGGGGCTGTACCTGGAACGCCGGAATTCTTGACTTAACCGGCTGTTTTTTGCTAACAACTCGGCGTCAAATCTCCCCTGCGGGCCATTTGTCCGAAACCGGCATGGCCCGCCTGGGTAAAGCGCTAAAAGCTTAAATTCTAAGTGGCCGGCGCCTGCTCCAGCGGCTCCAGGTCCACGCTCACCAGCAGCCGGTGCGACCCACCGCCCAGGATAATGCCGCGCACCGGGCTGATATCGGCATAGTCGCGCCCCCAGCCCAGCACCACGTGCTCATCCTTCACCACAATGCCGTTGGTCGGGTCCAAATCCACCCAGCCATGCTCCGGCCCCAGCCAGCAGCCCACCCAGGCATGGCTTTGGTCGGCACCGCGGCGGCGCTGCTGCCCCGGCGGCGGCCGGGTCCGGATATAGCCACTAACATAGCGCGCCGGCAGGCCCAGCCAGCGCAGCGCGCCGATCATCAAATGGGTGAAGTCCTGGCAGACCCCTTCCCGCCGTTCCAGCACTTCCGAGATCGGGGTCGACAGCGTGGTCACCCCGGCACGAAAGCGGAAATCAGCGCGAATGCGGTTGTTCAACTCCACCAGCCCTTCCAGCACCGGCCGACCACGCGGAAAACTGCGCGCCGCATAGGCGCCGGCCCCGGCATGAGCGGCGGCCATTGGGCTGCCAAAGGCGAATTCGGCGGCCTGCCAAGCCCCCGGCCCACCACGCCGAGCAGCGTCGACCACGGATTCCCACGGCAGGGTCGCGCTGGCCTCGGGCGGAGCGGGGAAAGCCACATCCACCACCGCCTCGGTCGTCACCTCGAATTCCGCATGCGGCATGTCGAGGAACAGCCAGGTCACCAGGTTGCCGAAGTGATCCACCCCGTCGCGCCGGCGCTCGGCCCTGGGGGTTACGGTAAGCCCCGCCGCCAGCACGCGCTGCCACGGCAGGGCGCGCGGGCGCAGGTGCACCATATGCGCCGCCAGATCCACCGGGCTGGCATACACATAGCGGGTGGAATGCCGCACCTTGAAGATCATGCCACGCCCCGCAACCGCCGGGCGTCGGCTTCCACCCCCAGGCTGCGCAGCGCGGGCAGCAGCGCGAAGTAGCGCCGGGTGACGCCGTTGGAGAGTTCCGCCACCGCCTCGGCCAGCGCCCGCAGGCGTGGGCTCAGCCCAACGGCGGCGGCGGCCTGCTGCGGCGCGTCCAGCACTTCCTGCGCCATCACCTGCACCGCCTGCAGCATATCGGCGGCACTGGCGGTCAGCGGGGCATCGGCACGGTTGCCCAACTCGGCCAGCAAATCCCGCACCGCCGCCAGCTGAAACGCCAGGCCGCGCGGGTTGCTCTCATCGGCCAGCACCAGGTCCAGCACCGGGGCGGGTTGCAGCACGCTCAGGTAGCGGGTGCGGTAGGTA
>CANFIE010000072.1 GCA_947446625.1 Acetobacteraceae bacterium
CCGGGGATTTCCACGCCATCACCAGCGCCAACAACCTGCTGGCGGCGATGATCGACAACCACCTCTACTGGGGCAACGCACTCGGGATCGATTCGCGTCGCGTTTCCTGGCGTCGCGCCATCGACATGAACGACCGCAACCTGCGCAACATGGTGCTGGGCCTGGGCGGCGCGGTGCAGGGCGTGCCGCGTGAGGATGGCTTCGACATTACCGTGGCCAGCGAGGTGATGGCGATTTTCTGCCTGGCGCAAAGCCTGGAGGAACTGCAGGAGCGCCTGGGCCGCATCATCGTGGCGACCACGCGAGACGGCAAGGCGATCACGGCCAAGGACATCAAGGCCGATGGCGCCATGGCGGCGCTGCTGCGCGACGCGCTGCAACCCAACCTGGTGCAGACGCTGGAAGGCTCCCCGGCGCTGGTGCATGGCGGCCCCTTCGCCAATATCGCGCATGGCTGCAACAGCGTTATCGCCACGCGGCTTGGTCTTGCCCTGGCCGATGTGGTGGTGACCGAGGCCGGCTTCGGCGCTGACCTGGGCGCCGAGAAATTCCTCGACATCAAATGCCCCTCGGCCGGCATCAAGCCTGATGCCGCCGTTATTGTTGCTACCGTGCGCGCGCTGAAGATGCATGGCGGCGTGGCCAAATCCGCCCTGGGCACCGAGGATGTGGCCGCCGTGCAGCGCGGCGTGGCCAATCTGGCGCGGCATGTTGAGAATCTGCAGAAGTTCGGCCTGCCCGTGCTGGTCGCGCTCAACCGCTTCACCAGTGACACCACGGCCGAGATTGACGCGGTGAAGGCCGCCATGGCCGCGCTGGGCGCCGAGGCACATCTGTGCACCCATTGGGGCGAGGGTGCCGCCGGCGCCGCCGACCTGGCCCGCGCCGTCAACCGCGTGCTGGCCGAGGGCAAGGCGCGCTTCCGCCCGCTATACGAACCCAGCCTGCCGCTGGCCGACAAGCTGCGCACCATTGCGCGTGAGATCTACCGCGCCAGCGAGGTACAGATTCCCGCCGCCGTTGCCACCAAGCTGAAGCGGTTTGAGGAGCAGGGCTTCGGCCATGTGCCGGTTTGCGTCGCCAAAACCCAGTACAGCTTCAGCAGCGACCCCACCCGCATGGGCGCGCCGGAAGGCCATGTGCTGCCGGTGCGCGATGTGCGGCTCTCGGCTGGCGCCGGCTTCGTGGTGGCCATCTGCGGTGAGATCATGACCATGCCTGGCCTGCCGCGCCGCCCCGCCGCCGAGGATATCCACCTGGACGCCCAGGGCGACATCCAGGGGCTGTTTTGAGCCATACCCGCGCCGACCCGGTCACGCTGCTGCGCCTGGGCGCCGCCGCGCATGGCCGGGGCGAAACGGAAATGGCCGCCAGGCTCTACGCCCAGGTGTTGCAGGCCGACCCGAAGCAGGCCGACGCGCACAACCTGCTTGGCCTGCTGGCCCGGCAGCGTGGCGATGTGCCCGCTGCGCTGCGCCACACCGCCCGCGCCCTGGCGCTGCGGCCGAAGGAGCCGGTGTTTCTGGCCAGCCATGGCGGCGCCCTGGCCGAAGCCGGCCGTCTGCCCGAAGCGGTGAAGCTGCTGCGCCAGGCCGTGGCGCAACGCCCGCAGGATGCCGTGAGCCTGCGCAATCTCGGTCAGGCGCTGTGCGCGCTGGGCGACGCCCCTGCCGCCGTGGCCCCGCTGCGCCAGGCCGTGGCCGCCACGCCCGAGGCCCCCGAGCCCTGGCTGGCCCTGGCCCATGCGCTGCGCGAGGCCGGTGACGTGCTGGGCGCCATAGCCGCCGCCCAGGCCGCTGCCACCCGCGGCGATGCCACCCTGGCGGAACAGGCGCAATTCCTGCTGGCCGCGCTGGGCCAGGCCGCGCTGCCAGCCCGCGCCCCGGCGGATTACGTGCGCGACCTGTTCGACCAATTTGCCCCGCGCTTTGAGGCTGAACTGACTGGGCGTCTCAGCTACCAAACCCCGCAATTGCTGGCCACCCTGCTGCACGAGGTTGGCGTGCCAGGCGGCCTGGCGGTGCTGGACCTTGGCTGCGGCACCGGGCTTTCCGGCGCGGCGCTGGCGCCCTTCGCCAAACGGCTGGAGGGGCTGGACCTTTCCCCCCGCATGCTGGACCAGGCTCGTGCCAGCGGCCACTACGCCGCGCTGCATGAAGCCGACCTGGCAGCTTGGTTGCCCAGCCGCCCGGCCGGCTTCAACCTCATCGCCGCCGCCGATGTGCTGAATTACCTGGGCGACCTGGCCCCAGCCTTCGCCGGCCTGCACGCCGCGCTGGCGCCCGGCGGCTGGGCGGCGTTTTCCATCGAGACCGCCACCACCCCGCCCTATGAACTGGGCGAGGCCATGCGGTTCCGCCACCACCCGGACCACGTGGCCACCCTGGCCCAGGCCGCCGGCTTCACCGAAGTGGCGCGACGCGGCGTGACGCTGCGCACCAAAAAGGGCGCGCCAGTGGCCGGTGTGTTGTTCGTGCTTACTCGGCCTTGATGCCCTGGGCGCGGATGAAGGCACCCAGCCGGGTGCGTTCCTGCGCGATGAAGCTGGCGAATCGCTCCGGCCCGCCGCCCACCGGCTCGGCGCCCAGCAGGGTGAAGCGCTCCCGCAACTCCGGCTTCCGCAGCGCCGCGTCGCACAACTCTGCCATGCGGAGAATGGCGGCGGGCGGGGTGCCGGCCGGGGCATGCAGCCCGTTCCAATCCGCCAGGCCAAAGCCGGGAAAGCCCTGTTCCGCCACCGGCACCGCCTCGGGGAAGGCGCTGCTGCGTTGCTCGGTGGAAATGGCCAGCACGCGCAACTGGCCATCCCGAATCAACGGCGCTGGCGTCGGGATGGTGGAGAAGGTGAACAGCGTCTCGCCGGTCAGCACGCTCTGGATTTGCTGCGCGCCGCCGCGATAGGGCACGTGCTGCGCATCCAGCCCGGCACGCTGCATCAGAATGGCGGCGGAGAGATGCGAGGCGGTGCCGACGCCGGAACTGCCATAGCTTTCCTTGCCTGGGTTGGCGCGCAGATGCGCCACCAGCTCGTCCAGGTTGCGCATGGGCGCGCCGGCCCGCACCAGCAGCAGCGTGGGCAGCACCACGAATTGCGTCACGGGCGTAAAGGCCGTGGCGTAGGTGAAGCTGAGATTGGGCAGCAGAAACTGGTTCACCGCCTGGCCGGAGGCATCCACCATCCAGTTGTAGCCATCGGCCGGCGCGCTGGCGAAAGCGGCCGAGCCGACCGCCCCAGTGGCGCCGCCCCGATTCTCAATCACTACCGGTTGGCCCAGCGTGGGCTGCACCCCGCCCATCACCAGCCGCGTGGTCACGTCGGTGCTGCCGCCGGGCGGCCAAGCCACCAGCACCCGCACCGGGCGGTCTGGCCAGGCGGCCTGCGCTTGCGCGAGAGAGGGCAGGGCCAGCGCGGCCAGCGCGGCGCGGCGGGTGATGCTCATGGCGAAGTCCTCCGGTTTTGCCGCAGGATAGCGCCATTCAGTCTATCGGCACGAGGTTTTGCCCGGCGATGGTGGGCATCAGTCCAGCCGGATATTCTCGGCCCGGATCAGGTCGCCCAGCCGCTGGCGTTCCCGCGCCACAAAGCTGGCCAGTTCCGCCGGGCTGCCGCCCACCGGCAGAATGCCAATATCGGCATAGCGCTGCCGCACCGCCGGGTCTCGCAGGGCAAACACCACGGCCTGGTGCAGCTTTTCCACCGCCGCTGCCGGGGTGCCGGCCGGCGCCCACAGCGCCACCCATTCATTCAGCTCAAAACCGGGAAAGCCCTGCTCGGCCACAGTCGGTACATTCGGGAAGCTTTCCAGCCGGTGGCTGGTGGAAACCGCCAACGCCCGCAGCCGGCCTTCCTTCACCAAGGGCGAGACAGCGGGAATGGTGGAGAAGGTGAAGCTGACATTCCCCGCCAGCACATCCGCCATGGCCCCGGCGCTGCCACGGTAGGGCACATGCGTCGCCGTGGCGCCGGCCTGGCGCAGCAACAGCGCCGAGGCCAGATGCGGCCCGGCGGCAATGCCGGAGGAGGCATAGGTCAGTTCCCCCGGCCGCGCCTTGGCCAGGGCAATCAACTCGGCCAGCGTCCGCACCGGAGAGGAGGGCGCCACCACCAGCATATGCGGCAGCACCGAGATCTGGCTGACCGGGGTGAAGGCCTGGGCGTACTGGAACGGCAGGTTCATCAGCACGTTGTTGGAGGCATGCGCCGCCGCATCCGCCAGCACGGTATAGCCATCGGCCACCGCCTGAGACACCGCCGTGGCGCCGATGGAACCACTCGCGCCGCCGCGATTCTCGGCCACAATGGGCTGGCCCAGCGCTTCCTGCATGCGCGGCAGCAGCAGCCGCACCGGCACATCCACACCACCGCCTGGCGTCCAGCCAATCACAATCCGTACCGGGCGGTTGGGGTAGGCGTCCTGCGCCTGGGCGGCGAAGGGCAGGGCCAGGCTGCCCAGCAGGGCACGGCGGTGAAGCAACACGGCAAGAACTCCGAAACCGCGCCACTCTACCGCTTCCTCTCGCGGCGGGAAAACACCACGCCCCGCATTTGTCGCGCCCGGCCAATTCTGGCATCCTGCCCAGCAATAAGGGAGTTAACGCCATGACCATCGACCGCCGCGCCCTGCTGGCCGGCCTTGCCGCTTCCACCGTTGCCGCCCCGGGCCTGCTGCGGGCGCAATCCACCTCGCGCCCGGTGCAGATCGGCCTGCTCTCCGACATGTCTGGCCCGTTCAAGGATGTGGGCGGCCCCGGCAACAAGGTGGCGGCGGAAATGGCCATTGCCGATTTCGGCGGCAGCGTGCTGGGCCGACAAATCGTCACCCGCCAGGCCGACAACCAGAACAAGGCCGATGTCGCCGGCGCCCTGGCGCGTGAATGGCTGGACAGTGGCGTGGAATGCCTGGCCGACGGTGCCGCCTCCTCCTCCGGCCTGGCGATGCAGGAAGTCTGCCGCGAAAAGAAGCGCATCTACATCGTCACCGGCCCGGCCACCTCCGACATCACCGGCGCCAAGTGCTCGCCCTATGGCCTGCACTTTGGCTTTGATACCTACGCCCTGGCGCATGGCACCGGCACCGCGCTCACCAAGTCCGGCGGCAACAGCTGGTTCTTCATCACCTCCGACTACGCCTTCGGCCATGCGCTGGAGCGTGACACCATGGCCGCCGTGCGCGCCAATGGCGGAGAGGTGAAGGGCGCAGTCCGTGCGCCGCTGAACAACAGCGACTTCTCCGGCTTCCTGCTGCAAGCCCGCGCCTCGGGCGCCAAGGTCATCGGCTTCGCCCTGGCCGGGACGGATCTGCAGAACTGCATCAAGCAGGCCAGCGAATTCGGCCTCACCCGCGGTGGCGCCCGCATCGCCACGCTGCTGATCCAGGTGACGGATATCGTCGCCCTCGGCCACAAGACCTGCGAAGGCATGGTCTTCACCGACAGCTTCTATTGGAACCAGTCCGACGCCACTCGCGCCTGGGCCGCCCGCTACATGCCGCGCATGAACAACACGCCGCCCGGCCTGCAGCACGCCGCCATGTACACCGGCGTGACGCATTGGCTGAAGGCGGTGAAGGCCGTGGGCAGCTTTGACGCCGACCAGGTGGCCACCCACATGAAGGCCAACCCGGTGAATGACATGTACAACAGCAACGTTCGCCTGCGTGAAGACGGCCGCTGCATGCATGTGATGAACCTGTGGCAGGTGAAGCCGGAAGCCGAGGCGCGCAGCCGCTACGACTTCTGCAACCTCATCACCCACATCCCGCCCGAGGAAGCCTGGCGCCCGCTGAACCAGGGCGGCTGCCCGCTGGTGCGCGCCTAAAGGCTTTGGGCTAAACCGGGGGCATGGCCACTCGCCCCACCCCCGGAGCCGACCTGTTCGGCGGTCCGCCCGCCGAACCCGCCCTGCCGCCAGCGGCCAACCAGCCGCTGGCCGACCGCCTGCGCCCCGCCACGCTCGACCAGGTGGTGGGCCAGGACCATCTGCTGGGGCCGGATGGTACCATCACCCGCATGCTGGAACGCGGCAGCCTGGCCAGCCTGGTGCTGTGGGGCCCGCCCGGCGTGGGCAAAACCACCATCGCCCGGCTGCTGGCCGAGCGCGCCGGCCTGCAATTCGTCGCCCTTTCCGCCGTGTTCTCCGGCGTGGCGGACCTCAAGCGCAGCTTTGACGAAGCCCGCATCCGCCGCCGCAACGGCCAGGGTACGCTGCTCTTCGTCGATGAAATCCACCGCTTCAACCGCGCCCAGCAGGATGGCTTCCTGCCCGTGGTGGAGGACGGCACCGTGGTGCTGGTGGGCGCCACCACCGAAAACCCCAGCTTCGAACTGAACGGCGCCTTGCTTTCCCGCAGCCAGGTGATGGTGCTGCGCCGGCTGGACGACCCGGCGCTGGAGTTGCTGCTGGCCCGCGCCGAGGCCGAGGCCGGCCACCCGCTGCCGCTGGACGAGCCCGCCCGCGCCACGCTGCGCGCCATGGCCGATGGCGATGGTCGCTACCTGCTGAACCTGACCGAGCAATTGCTGGCGCTGCCCGCCGAGGCTGCCACGCTCACCCCCGCCGCCCTGGGCAAGCTGCTGGCCAAGCGCGCCGCGCTGTACGACAAAGACCGCGAAGAACATTACAACCTCATCAGTGCCTTGCATAAATCCATGCGCGGCTCAGACCCCGATGCCGCGCTCTACTGGTTCGCCCGCATGCTCACGGGCGGCGAGGACCCGCGCTACATCGCCCGCCGCCTCACCCGCTTCGCCGCCGAGGATGTGGGCATGGCCGACCCCCGCGCGCTGCCCTTGGCCGTGGCGGCCTGGAGCACCTATGAGCGCCTCGGCAGCCCCGAGGGCGAGTTGGCCCTGGCGCAGTTGGTGGTGCACCTGGCCACGGCGCCCAAGTCCAACGCCGTCTATGCCGGCTTCAAGGCGGCCATGGCGGCGGCGAAGCAGACCGGCAGCCTGATGCCGCCCAAGCACATCCTCAACGCCCCTACCAAGCTGATGAAGGAAATCGGCTACGGTAGCGGCTACGCCTACGACCATGACGAGGACGAGGCCTTCTCCGGCGCCAACTACTTCCCGGATGAAATGCCGCGCCAGGCCTTCTACCAACCCACCGACCGTGGCGCCGAGGCCGCGGTGCGTGACCGCATGGAGCGCTGGGCCGCCATTCGCGCCAAAAAGGCCCGCCGTTGACCTGGCTGGGCGCATTGCTCGTGGCGCTCGGTGGCGCCACCGGCTCGGTGTTGCGCTACGCCGTGGGGGTTTACGCCGCCACTGCCTTCGGCACCGCCTTCCCCTGGGGCACGCTGGCGGTGAATGTGGTGGGCAGCGCCGCCATTGGCCTGCTCGGCGGGCTGGGCGTGGCCGGAGACCTCCGGCTGCTGCTCATCACCGGGGTGCTGGGCGGCTTCACCACCTTCTCGGCCTTCAGCCTGGAAACCGGCCTGCTGTTCCAGCGTGCCTGGTGGCTGGCCGCGCTCTACGTGTTTTCCAGCCTTGCCCTGGGGCTGCTCGCCTTCGCGCTGTGTTTTTGGCTGGGCAAGCGCTAAACGGGGCGGCATGACCGTTCAACTTCGCACCGTTTCCGCCGGAGACGCCGATACCCGGCTGGACCGCTGGTTCCGCCGCCACTTCCCCCAGCTCACTCAGGGCGCCCTGCAGAAAATGCTCCGTACCGGCCAGGTTCGGGTGGATGGCAAGCGCGCCGAGGCCAATACCCGGCTGGCCGAGGGCCAGGAAATCCGCGTGCCGCCGCTCCCCGAAGGCCCGGCGCCCGATACCCGCCAGCGCGTGCTGGTGGATGACCGCGAGCAGCGCGCCCTGGAAGCCATGGTGATCTACCGCGACCATGACGTCATCGCGCTCGACAAGCCCGCGGGCCTGGCCGTGCAGGGCGGCCCCGGCATCGTCAAGAACCTCGACGCCATGCTGGACGCGCTGAAATTCGACGCCGAGGAACGCCCCCGCCTGGTGCACCGGCTCGACAAGGACACCTCGGGCGTGCTGCTGCTGGGCCGCAGCGCCACCGCCGCCGCCGCCCTGGCCGCCAGCTTCCGCGGGCGCGAGATGCAGAAGACCTATTGGGCCGTGGTGGTGGGTGAGCCTGACCCGCCGGATGGCCGCATCGACCTGGCCCTGGCCAAGCAGGGTGGCCCGCGGGGCGAGCGTGTGGTGGCGGTGGAGGAAGCCCGCAACGCCATCGGCATGCACGACCCCCGCCTGGGCGCCCGCGCCATCACCGATTTCTCCACCGTGGACAAGGCCAAGCGCCGCGCCGCCTGGCTGGAACTGCGCCCGGTCACCGGCCGCACCCATCAGCTGCGCGTGCATTGCGCCGAAGCGCTGGGCTGCCCGATTCTGGGCGACGGCAAGTATGGCGGCAACGCCGCGCATATGGATGGCCTGAACGGCAAGCTGCACCTGCATGCCCGCAGCCTGGTGCTGCCGCATCCGGTCAGCGGCACGCTGGAAATCGCCGCGCCCTTGCCCGAGCACATGAAGGAAACCTTCAAGTTCTTCGGCTTCGAGGAGCCGAGGACGCCGAAGCCACGCAAGCTGGCCTGAGAACAGGCCGGCACCCAAAAGGGGGAAACCATGTCCACACTCGCGCCGCTTGACGCCACGGTATTGCCCGCCGGCATCACCGCCCGCTTCCTGCCCAATATCAACGGCCTGCGGGTGCATATCCTGGAAGCCGGCAACCCGCAGCACCCCCTGCTGCTGTTGCTGCATGGCTTCCCGGAGCTGGCCTATTCCTGGCGCCATGTCATGCCCGCCCTGGCCGCCGCCGGCTACCATGTGGTGGCGCCAGACCAGCGCGGCTATGGCCGCACCACCGGCTGGGTGGGCGATTTCGACGGCGACCTGGCCCCCTACACCCTGCCCAACCTGGTGCGAGACGCCCTGGGCGTGGCCCTGGCCACCGGCCACCAGCATGCCGAGGCGGTGATTGGCCATGACTACGGCGCCAGCGTTGCCGCCTGGTGCGCCCTGCTGCGGCCGGATTTCTTCCTCCGCATGGCCATCATGAGCGCGCCCTTCGGCGGCCCGCCGGCCATTCGCGACAACCAGCCGGCGCCGGCCGATGTGCACGCCGCCCTGGCCGCTCTGCCGCGCGCCCGCAAGCACTACCAGTGGTATTACTCGGAACGCCGCGCCGGGCCGGACATGATGGCCGCGCCGCAGGGTCTGCACGCCTTCCTGCGCGCCTACTACCACCACAAAAGCGCCGACTGGGCCGCCAACCAGCCCTTCAAGCTCACGGGCTGGACCGCCGAGGAACTGGCGAAGATGCCGACCTACTACGTCATGGATCTCGGCGAGACGATGCCGGAGACCGTGGCCCACCACATGCCAAGCCCTGCCGAGGTGGCCGCCAACAAGTGGCTCACCGAGCCCGAGATGGCGGTGTACGCGCAGGAATACGCCCGCACCGGGTTTGAGGGCGCGCTGACCTGCTACCGCTGCCGCACCACCGGCCGCTACAACGGCCTGCTGGAAGCCTTCGCCGGCCTGCCCATCATTGTGCCCAGCACCTTCATTGCCGGCGCCAGTGACTGGGGCATCCAGCAAAACCCTGGCGCGCTGGAACGCATGGCCAGCACCGCCTGCACCAACTGGCAGGGTACGCATCTGGTACCCGGCGCCGGCCATTGGGTGCAGCAGGAACAGCCGGAAAAAGTGACCGACCTGCTGTTGCGATTTCTGCGGGCGTAACGCGGCAGATTTCGGGTTATACTCCCCGGCAACGACCGGAGAGGGACAGACCCATGGCCGATGATCAGGTTAAGCCGCGCCGCCGCCTTTGGCGCTGGGTGTTCATCATCCTCGCCGTGGTGGTTGTCCTCCCCGTGGCCGGCGTGGCCATCTTCCTGGCCACGCTGAACCTCGACCAGTACAAGCCTCGCATTGTCGAGGCGGCCGAGCAGGCCACCGGTCGCAAGCTGGAACTCAACGGTCCGATCAATTTCGGCCTCTCCCTGGTGCCCTCGCTGCACCTGCGCGACGTCACCTTCGCCAACGCCCCCGGCGGCAGCCAGCCCAACATGGTCACGGTGGGTGAGGTTGAGATCGAACTCGCCGTGCTGCCGCTGGTCTCCAAGCGCATCGAGCTGCGCCGCCTGGTGCTGGTGAAGCCCCATATCCTGCTGGAAACTGACCACCAGGGCCGCCCCAACTGGCAATTCGCCCCGCAGGCCACGCCCGCCCCGGCACAGCCCGCCCCGCCCAGCGCCCCCGCCGCCGCCGGCCCGGGCATGAGCTTCGGCATTGGCCGCATCACCATCACCGATGGCCATTTCTCGTACCGCGACGGCCAGACCCGGCAGACCCATGCCCTCACGGTCAAGGAACTCAACCTCCGCTCCGAGGACGGCACCGGCCCGCTGCGGCTGGAGGGTGAGTTCGCCATCGACAACCACGCCTTCACCCTGGCTGGCCAATTCGGCGCCCTGGCCCGGCTGATGGACCCCGCCCAGGCCGCCAGCACCACGCCCTTCCCGGTCACCCTTTCGCTGGAAGCCGAGGGTGCGCGCTTTGGCATCACCGGTGGCATCGCCAACCCCATGCAGGGCAAGGGCTGGCGGTTTGAGGTGACGGCCCGGGTGCCTGACCTGGCCCGCTTCAACCGCTGGGCCCCGGGCCTGGCGCTGCCGGCGCTGCGCAACATCCAGCTTTCCATCGGCGCCGCCGATGTGGGCGCCCCGCTGCCCGAACTGACCGACCTGCGCCTGGCCATTGGCGAGAGCGACCTTTCCGCCGTGGCGCCCGAATTGCGGCTGGCCAGCCTGAGCGTGAACCTGCCGCGGCCCGACCAGCGCATCACCCTTTCGGTGGAAGCGCTGATGCGCGGCGCGCCGCTGAAGCTGGCCGGTAGCCTGGGCGCCCCGGCGCTGCTGCTGCCCACGGGCACGCCCGGCGCCATGCGCGGTCCCTACCCGGTGGACCTCACGGTGAATGCCGGCAGTGCCACTGTTACCCTCAAGGGGCTGGTGGCCCGGCCGCTGGATGGCGCGGGCGTTGACCTCGCCTTTGGTCTGCGCGTGCCCGACCTTGCCGCCCTCTCGCCCCTGGCCGGTGGCGCGCCCCTGCCGCCGGTGAAGGATCTGGCGGTGGATTTCCAACTGGGTGAACGCAGCCCCAACTTCGCCACCGGGGCTGTGCTGCGCGGCCTGCGGGTTACCTCCTCGGCCGCCGATGTGGCCGGCGAGCTCACCCTCATCACCGGCCAGCGCAGCGGCATCATTGGCCGGCTCACCTCTACCCGGGTGAACCTGGACGGCTTCCGCACCCCCACCCCGCCGCGCCCAGCCGGCAGCCCGGCGCCCGCCCCGGCCGCCGCGGCAGCCCCGGCCCGCAATGATGGCCGCGTCATCCCCGACATGCCGCTGCCGCTGGATATGCTGAAGCTGCTGGAAGCCGACCTGCGCTGGACCATCGCGGACCTGCTGGGCAGCGGCACCGACCTGAAGGAGATCGTGCTGGTCCTGGCCGGGCAGGGCGGTCAGGTACGGCTGGAGGAACTCTCCGCCACTTCTCCTGGGGGGCGGGTGCAACTGCGCGCCGCCGCCGACGTGACGGTGGAACCCCCCACCGTGCAATTCGCGGTGCGGACCGACCAATTGGACGCGCCGGCCTTCCTCAACAGCATGGGCATGCCCAACCAGGCCACCACCGGCAAGGTGGACCTGGACGTGGACCTGCGCGGCCGTGGCCGCACCCTGCGCCAGGTGGTGGGCAGCTTCACCGGCTATGTCGGCATTGCCGTCACTAGCCTGCAAAGCCGCGGCTCCAACCCCGAAACCATCCTGGGCCGCGCCCTGCAACAGTTGCAGCAGGCGGTGCCTGCGGGTGGCGTGCTGCTCGGCCAGGGCATCACCGTGGCCTGCGCCGCCATTCGGTTTGACGCCGAAGCCGGCATTGCCCGCAGCCGCGCCCTGCTGCTGGATACTTCCTTCGGCAAGGTCGGTGGCGGCGGCAGCATCTCCCTGCGCGATGAACAACTGAACCTGCGGCTGGACAGCGACCTGTCGCTGCCCATCCCCGGCATCAGCCTCATCCATATCCGCGCGCCCATTCCGGTCACCGGCAGCTTCGCCGCGCCGCGCTTCGACTACGGCGCGGTGGCGGCGGGTGCGGCCACTGGCACGGTGGCGGGCGCCGCCGGGCAGGTGCTGCGCGGC
>CANFIE010000073.1 GCA_947446625.1 Acetobacteraceae bacterium
AGGTAGCCATGGTCAAAATCTCCATCCCCTTGCGGCGGGTGGCGGGGCCACCTGCCGCGGCCCCGGTTGGGGCCCGCCGGTTGCCCGGCGTTGAGGGTCAAAAGGAAGTTGCAGCGGGTGGCTTACGCCGCCTGCTTCAACGTCTCGGCCTTCTTCACCGCTTCTTCAATGGTGCCCACCATGTAGAAGGCGGCTTCCGGCAGGTGGTCGTATTCGCCCGAGCAGATGGCACCGAAGGAACGCACGGTGTCTTCCAGCTTCACGAACACGCCCGGCGTACCGGTGAACACTTCGGCCACGTGGAAGGGCTGGCTGAGGAAGCGCTGGATCTTGCGGGCGCGGGCCACGATCAGCTTATCTTCTTCGGACAGTTCATCCATGCCGAGAATGGCGATGATGTCCTGCAGGCTCTTGTAGGTCTGCAGAATGCGCTGCACGTCGCGCGCCACCTTGTAGTGCTCCTCACCCACCACGCGCGGGTCAAGCGCGCGGCTGGTGCTGTCCAGCGGGTCCACCGCCGGGAAGATGCCGAGTTCCGCGATGGAGCGGTTCAGCACGGTGGTGGCGTCCAAGTGGGCGAAGGAGGTGGCGGGCGCCGGGTCGGTCAAGTCATCGGCCGGCACGTAGATGGCCTGCACCGAGGTGATCGAGCCCTTCTTCGTGGAGGTGATGCGCTCCTGCAGCGCGCCCATGTCGGTGGCCAGGGTCGGCTGGTAACCCACGGCGGACGGGATGCGGCCCAGCAGCGCCGACACTTCGGCGCCGGCCTGGGTGAAGCGGAAGATGTTGTCGATGAAGAACAGCACGTCCTGGCCCTGTTCGTCGCGGAAATATTCCGCCACCGACAGGCCCGAGAGGGCGACGCGGGCGCGGGCGCCCGGCGGCTCGTTCATCTGGCCATACACCAGGGCCACCTTGGAGCCGGTGGTGGTGCCGTCATCATTCAGCTTGATAACGCCGGCATCGACCATTTCGTGGTACAGGTCGTTGCCCTCACGGGTACGCTCACCCACGCCGGCGAACACCGACACACCACCATGCGCCTTGGCGATATTGTTGATGAGTTCCTGGATGGTGACGGTCTTGCCCACGCCGGCGCCGCCGAACAGGCCGATCTTGCCGCCCTTCAGGTAGGGGGCCAGCAGGTCCACCACCTTGATGCCGGTCACGAGGATTTCGGCGCTGGTGGCCTGGTCCTCGAACAGCGGGGCTTCGCGGTGAATGGTGTAGGTCTTCTCGTGCGGCACCGGGCCACGCTCGTCGATCGGCTCGCCGATGACGTTCATGATGCGGCCCAGCGTGCCTTCGCCCACCGGCACGGCGATGCCGGCACCCGTGTCCACCACTTCCTGGCCGCGGGTCAAACCGTCGGTCATGTCCATGGCGATGCAGCGCACCGTGCGCTCACCAAGGTGCTGCGCCACTTCCAGAACCAGCGTGAGATCGCCGTTCTTCGTGGTCAGGCTGTTCAGAATGGCGGGCAGTTCACCGGGGAACTGCACGTCCACCACGGCGCCCAGGATCTGGGAGATCTTCCCGACGTTGTTACGCATGGCTCGGTTCCCTTCAGACAGCTTCAGCACCGGAGATGATCTCGATCAGCTCGCGGGTGATGTTGGCCTGGCGCGTACGGTTGTAGTTCAGCGTCAGCTTGTTGATCATGTCGCCCGCATTGCGCGTGGCGTTGTCCATTGCGTTCATGCGCGCGCCCTGCTCGCCGGCCGCGCTTTCCAGGATAGCCCGGTAAAGCTGGATGGCCAGGTTGCGCGGCAGCAGCGTGGCGAGGATTTCCTCCTCGGCCGGCTCGTATTCATACAGCGCCTGCAGGCCGCTGGGCTCGGCACCACCCTCGGGGATGGGCGCCGGGATCAGCCGCTGCTCGGTCGGCACATGGGTGATCACGTTCTGGAAGCGGTTGTACAGCATGCTGCACACATCCAGCGCGCCCTGCTCCAGCAGGCCAGTGATCGTCTCGGCCACCGCGGCGGCGTCCTCGAACTCAACCCGCTTCTTGCCGGCGAAGGTCACTTCACCAACAATCCGGCTGGCGAATTCGCGCTTCAGGAAGGCCGCACCCTTGCGGCCCACCGTCAGCACCTTCACCGTCTTGCCCTCGGCCTCCAGCGCGCGGATGCGGTTGCGCGCAAGGCGGCCGATCTGCGAGTTGAACGGCCCGGCCAGGCCACGGTCAGCCGTGACCACAACCAGCAGGTGCACCTTGTCGGCGCCGGTCCCAACCAGCATGCGCGGGGCGCCGGGCGTATTCGCCACGGCAGCGCCCAGGCTGGCCAGGATCTTTTCCATCCGCTCGGCATAAGGCCGCGCGGCTTCCGCCTGGGTCTGCGCACGGCGCAGCTTGGCGGCGGCCACCATCTTCATCGCCTGCGTGATTTTCCGGGTGGATTTCACGCTGTTGATGCGACCGCGTAGGTCCTTCAGGCTTGCCATCTTGCCCGGCTCCTATGCTCCGGGGTTGATCAGGCGACGAAGGACTTGGCGAAACCGTCGAGGAACGCGACCAGCTGGTCTTCCGTGCCCTTCTTGATTTCGCGGTCATTGCGAATGGCATCAACGATGCCAGGCGCGCTCGACTTCATCTCGCTCAGCATGCGGCGCTCAAACTCGCCAACGGCCGAAACCGGCAGCTTGTCGAGGTAGCCGCGGGTACCGGCGAACAGGCTGATGACCTGCTCCTCAACCGGCACCGGCTTGTACTGCGGCTGCTTCAGCAGCTCGGTCAGGCGCGCACCGCGACCCAGCAGGGCCTGGGTGGAGGCGTCGAGATCCGAGGAGAACTGGGCGAAGGCCGCCATTTCGCGGTACTGCGCCAGCTCCAGCTTGATCTTGCCGGCAACCTGCTTCATCGCCTTGATCTGCGCGGCGGAACCGACGCGCGACACCGAGAGGCCGACGTTCACGGCGGGGCGGATGCCCTTGAAGAACAGTTCGGTCTCCAGGAAGATCTGCCCGTCGGTGATCGAGATCACGTTGGTCGGGATGTAGGCCGAAACGTCACCGGCCTGGGTCTCGATGACCGGCAGAGCCGTCAGCGAGCCATTGCCGAAGTCGTCGTTCATCTTCGCGGCGCGTTCCAGCAGGCGGCTGTGCAGGTAGAACACGTCACCCGGGTAGGCTTCACGGCCCGGCGGGCGGCGCAGCAGCAGCGACATCTGGCGGTAGGCGACGGCCTGCTTCGACAGATCGTCGTAGAAGATGACCGCGTGCATGCCGTTGTCGCGGAAGTACTCGCCCATGGTGCAGGCGGTGTACGGCGCCAGGAACTGCATCGGCGCCGGGTCCGAGGCGGTGGCGGCCACCACGATGGAGTATTCCAGCGCGCCGTTTTCTTCCAGGGTCTTCACCAGCTGGGCAACGGTGGAGCGCTTCTGGCCGATGGCGACGTAGATGGTGAACAGCTTCTTGCTGTCATCAGAACCAGAGTTGATCGACTTCTGGTTGATAATGGTGTCGATGATCACCGCGGTCTTGCCGGTCTGGCGGTCACCGATGATCAGTTCGCGCTGGCCACGACCGATCGGGATCAGGGCGTCGATCGCCTTGATGCCGGTCTGCATCGGCTCGTGCACCGACTTGCGCGGGATGATGCCGGGGGCCTTCACCTCAACGCGCATGCGCTTTTCGTAAAAGATCGGGCCCTTGCCGTCGATCGGGTTGCCGAGGCCGTCAACCACGCGGCCCAGCAGGCCACGGCCGGTCGGGACGTCCACGATGTCGCCGGTCCGCTCGACCACGTCGCCTTCGCGCACGGTCTTGTCGGCGCCGAAGATAACCACGCCGACATTGTCGGATTCGAGGTTCAGCGCCATGCCCTTCAGGCCGCTGGCGGGGAAGCTGACCAGCTCACCGGCCATGACGTTCTGCAGGCCATACACACGGGCAATGCCGTCACCCACCGTCAGGACGGTGCCGACCTCAGCCACATTCGCGTCGGCATCGAAGCCGGCGATCTGCTGCTTGAGGATTTCCGAGATTTCCGCGGGACGGATCTCCATGGTCAGGCGGCCCCCTTCATGGCGTACTGCAAGCGTTGCAGCTTTGATTTGATGCTGTTGTCGTAAAGCCGAGAGCCGATCCGAACGATCAGACCCCCGAGAATGGTCGCGTCAACCCGCTCAAGCAGCTTGACGTTGGAGTAGCCGGCCTCGGTCAACCGAGCGGCGATCTTGGTGCGCTGGGTATCATTCAGCGCATGGGCGGTCACCACCTCGGCCGACTGCTGGCCACGACGGGCGGCGAGCAGGGTGCCGAAGGCGGCGGCCACGCCGGGCAGCTGGCCCAGGCGGCGATTATTGATCATGACGCCCACCAGGTTGCGCACTTCAGTGCCAATCCCGGCCCGCTCAATCAAGGCGAAGGCGCCGGCCTTCTGCGCGGCAACACCCAGACGGGGGTCGGCCACGAAGGCGCGGAAGGTGCGGTCGTCGCGCCAGAGGGAAAACAGCCCCTCCAGGTCGGCGGCAATCCGGTCCAGTGCACCGGGGTCCTGCTGTCGCTTGTCGTCCGCCAGGCCCAGCAGCGCCAGCGCATAGCGCTCGGCCGCGCCAGACGGGTTGGGGGCGATATGCGAGGCGGCGATGATCGTCTCGGCGTTGGCCACGTCAGTCCCGGTCCTGTTCTTCAATGGCGCGAATTAACGCAATCTCCGTGTGAAGGCTGCGTAACCCTCATGCGGCGGCGGGGCCTTACCATAGCGTTCACAGGCCCGCAACCGAGCGGGGGGTGGTTTTTGCCTGAACTTGCCTGCTTGAGCCAGGTCAGCCCGCCCGCCCGGGCCAGGTTGCCACGCCGGAAAGCATGGATCGCAGGCGGCTGGGAGCGGGGCGGAGCGCCCGGCCGGACCCATTTCCGACGCGATTTACCCGCCCCAGCCCCGGCGAAAAATGCGCTATTATGATGTGTCTGGATTGGCGGAGCGTTCGACCATGCGGCTTCTGGTTCTGGCAATGGCCCTGCTCGGCGGCCTTTGGGCCCACCCCGCGGCGGCGCAGGCGCCCGCCGCCGGCCCAACGCGCCGGGTGGCCCTGGTGATCGGCAACCAGGAGTATCGGCACGTCAGCAAGCTGGAAAACGCCGTGGCCGATGCCCGCGCCATGGCGGCCATGTTGCGCAGCCGCAATTTCGAGGTGGTGGACGGCTACGATCTGGACCGCAGCCAGATGAACCGGCTGTTCAACCGCTTCGAGGCCTCGATGACGCCTGGCGCCGTGGCGGTGCTGTACTTCGCCGGCCATGGCGTGCAGGTGGGCGGCACCAATGTGCTGGTGCCGGTGGACATGCAGCCCGAGACCGAGCGCGACCTGCTGGACGACGGCATTCCGATGACCGCGCTGATGGAGCGCATGGCCGGCGTGAACGGCCGGCGCGATGGCGGGCTGAACCTGCTGATCATCGATGCCTGCCGCGACAACCCGTTCCGCGCCACTGGCCGCAACCTGGGCGTGACGCGCGGCCTGGCCGCCGGCGGTGCGGCGGGCGCCATGGTGATTTATGCCGCTGCCTCCAATCAGCGCGCCCTGGACAAGCTGGGCGCGGCCGACCGCGACCCCAATGGCGTGTTTACCCGCACCCTGCTGCGCGCCATGGCAACGCCCGGTCTGCCAGTGCGGGAGATGGTTGCCCGGGTTCGCCAGGAGGTGGCCCAGGCCGCCCGCAGCGTGGGCTATGAGCAGACCCCAGCGGTGTATGACGAAGCCGAGGGCGACTATGTCTTCAGCCCCGGCGCCGCCAATGCGCAGACCCTGGCGGTGACCACCCCCACCGGCCCCGCGGCCACCCCGGTCCCCGCCACGCCGGATCGGGAAGGCGTGTTCTGGGACAGCATGCGGAACAGCAGCAACGCCGCCGACTTCGAGGCTTATTTGCAGACCTACCCGAACGGCGCCTTCGCTGCCCTGGCGCGCAGCCGAGTCGCCGCGCTGCGGGCACCCTCCACCGCCTCTAGGCAACTCGACGCGGCAACCAGCCCAGCCGCGGCGCCCGCACCACGGGCGCCGCGTGGCCAGGGCGCGGCGCGCACGCTGCGAATCGTCAACCAGAGCGGCGGCGGCATCGACAAGCTGCTGTTTGACCCGACCAGCGACGACGCCCACGGCCCGGACCGCCTGACCAACCGGCCAATGCCGGTGGGGCAGGCGCTTGAACTGCGGCTGCCGGCCGGCGAATGCAGCTATGACCTGTACCTGGAATTCAGCGGCAACCGGCGTGGCTCGGAAATCCACCATGGCGTGGATACCTGCCGGGAAACCACGCTGACGCTGCGATAGGCAGCGCCAGATTCGGCTAAGTCGCCCAGTGCACCAGGCGCCCTGTTGGGCGCATGGTGCACTATAACTATTTGAAACTCCAGCAAAAAATCCGTTCTGATGATTCCATCAGAACGGATATTGCTCTACCGCCCCGCCGCCGGGTCCAGCCGGTAGCCGCCGCCTTCGGTCAGCAGCAGGCGGGCATTGCCGGGGTCGGGCTCGATTTTCTGCCGCAGCCGGTAGATGTGGGTTTCCAGCGTGTGGGTGGTTACGGCGCTGTTGTAGCCCCACACCTCATTCAGCAGCACCTGGCGCCCCACCGGCTTGCCGCCGCTGCGGTACAGGAACTTCAGGATGGCGGCTTCCTTTTCGGTCAGCCGAACCTTGCGGTTCTTCGCCACTTCCAGCAGCAGCTTGGCCGCCGGGCGGAAGCTGTAGGGCCCGATGGTGAAGACCGCGTCTTCCGAATTATCAAACACCCGCAGCTGGGCGCGTACCCGGGCCAGCAATTCGTTCAGCCGGAAGGGCTTGGCGATATAGTCATTGGCCCCGGCATCCAGGCCGCGCACCACATCGCTTTCGGCATCGGCGCCGGTGAGCATGATGATGGGCACCTTCACCCCGGCCTTGCGCAGCTTGGCGCAAAGGTCGCGGCCATCGCCATCGGGCAGGCCGATATCCAGCAGCACGGCGTCAAACCGGCCCTGGTCGCCGCTCAGCATGGCTTCGGCCTCGGCGGCGGTGCCGGCCTCGGCGGGCGCGAACTCGCCATCAACCTCCAGCTGTTCCGCCAGGGTCGAGCGCAGGGCTGCGTCGTCATCAACAATCAGCAGGGGGCGAGCGCCAGCCATGCCTGTTCCTTGCGCGTTAAAAGCAGACATTCCGGCTTAGGCATCGCCGGGCCGGGTGGTCATCACCGGGTCTAACATGCCACTGCGGGCTTTTCCGGGGCAAGGGGTTGGGGTAACGCATAATTATATTCCGCTCACCCCTGGCAACCGCCATCGCCGCGCCACATTACAGGTGCGGATGTATTGGTACATGGATAATGCGCGCATGACTGGCCCTTCGGCCCCCACGGCTGCCCCCTTGCCTTCGGGCAGTGTCATGGCCCAGCGCCGGGTGCACCGCGCGGCGGCTGAACTGCGCCGTGGCACCCCCGTGCTGGTGCAGGGCGCCGAGGGCGGCTTGCTTGTGGTGGCCATGGAAACCGTGGGCGCCGCCGGCCTGGCCGAGCTGACCGCCCTTGCCGCCGGCCCCGCCCTGCTGCTGCTGGCCCAGGCCCGCGCCGCCGCGCTGCTGCCGGGCGCTTCGGCTGAAGGTTCCGGCCTGGTGGCACTGGCTGCGCCCGAGGCCTTGCTGAACCCCGCCACGCTGCGCAGCATGGCCGACCCCACTTTGGCCAATCTGCTGCCCGCCGCCCCCAGCGTGCAGCCCACCCCGGCCCTGGCCGCCCAGGCCGTGGCGCTGGCCAAGCTGGGCCGGCTGCTGCCCGCCCTGGTGGTGGCCCCAGCCCCGGCCAACCCGCCGCCCAGCCTGCTGACGGTGCCCGCCGCCGATATCAGCGCCTACCCGTTGACCGCCGCCACCAGCCTGAAGCGCGTGGCCGAGGCCGCCGTGCCGCTGGCCGATGCGCCGAATGCGCGCGTCATCGCCTTCCGCGCCGCCGATGGCGGCATTGAGCACCTGGCCATTCTGGTGGGCCAGCCCGAGGCGCTGGCCGCCGAGGGCGGGGCGCCGCTGGCGCGCATCCATTCCGAATGCTTCACCGGCGACCTGCTGGGCAGCCTGCGCTGCGATTGTGGCCCGCAGCTGCGCGGCGCCATTGCCCGCATGGGCGCCGAGGGCCATGGCGTGCTGCTGTACCTGGCGCAGGAAGGCCGCGGCATTGGCCTGGTGAACAAGCTGCGCGCCTACACCATGCAGGACCGTGGGCTGGATACGCTGGACGCCAACCGCGCCCTGGGCTGGGGCGCCGATGAGCGCGACTTTTTGGTGGCCGCCACCATGCTGCAGGAACTGGGCATTCAGCGGGTGCGGCTGCTGACCAACAACCCCGAGAAGCTGAAGGCGCTGGCCGCCTGCGGTGTGGCGGTGCTGGGGCGTGAGGCGCATCAATTCGCCCCCAACGGGGTGAATGACGGCTACCTGGAAACCAAGGCCCGCCGCTTCGGGCACTTGTTGGCGTAACTGCGTCCCTCAGACGCGTCGTGCGGCAGTACGCCGCTCTGGCGCGACGCGGGGAGCATCCGCGCTCCTTGGCTTCGCGCCCACAAAGGCGCGGCCGCCATTCGGCGGCCCGGTTCTTTGGGCCGCGTTGCGGGGCGCGGCTATTCCCGCGCCACCGCCGCGGCCCGGCCGCTGCGGGGCTTGTCCAGCTCCGCCGCTGCCTGGGCCAGCGCCGCCGCTTCCGCCGCCGCCACCGCCTCGGACTGGCGGCGCCACATCTCGGCATATAGGCCGTCAGCGGCAATCAGCGCGCCGTGGTTGCCGCGCTCGGCAATCTGGCCATCGCGCAGCACGATGATCTCGTCGGCCTCCACCACGGTGGAAAGCCGGTGGGCGATGACCAGCACGGTGCGGTTCTCGGCCACACGCTTCAGCGCCGCCTGGATTTCCTGCTCGGTCTGGGTGTCCAGCGCGCTGGTGGCTTCATCCAGAATCAGGATGCGCGGGTTCTTCAGGATGGTGCGGGCAATGGCCACGCGCTGCTTTTCCCCGCCCGAGAGCTTCAGCCCGCGTTCACCCACCATGGTCTTGTAGCCGTCGGGCAGGCGCATGACGAACTCATGCACCTGGGCCAGCTTGGCGGCGGCGACGATCTCATCCTCGGTGGCGCCGGGGCGGCCATAGCCGATGTTGTAGCGAATGGTGTCGTTGAACAGCACCGTATCCTGCGGCACCACGCCAATGGCGGCGCGCAGGCTGGTTTGCGTCAGGGCGCGCAAATCCTGGCCATCCACCAGAATCCGCCCGGCGGTCACATCATAAAACCGGAACAGCAGGCGCGAGACGGTGGACTTGCCCGCCCCGGTGGGGCCGACAATGGCGAGCATTTTTCCGGGTGGCAGGTCAAAGGAAACACCCTTGAGGATTTCTCGGTCGGGGCGGTAGCCGAAGCGCACATCTTCGAAGCTGACGGCGCCGGGGCCGGCAACCAGCGGCTTCGCATCGGGCGCGTCGGGTACTTCCTGGGCCTCGCCCAGCAGCTCGAACATCGCCTCGGTATCGGTCAGCCCCTGCTTGATCTCGCGGTAGGCGAAGCCGAGGATGTTGAGCGGCATGTAGAGCTGGATGAGATAGGTGTTCACCAGCACGAAGTCGCCCACCGTCATGCTGCCGGCGGTCACGCCGCGCCCGGCCAGCAGCATCACCGCGGTCAGCCCCAGCGCGATGATGACGGCCTGGCCGGTGTTGAGCATGTTCAGCGTGGTTTCGCTGCGCACATAGGCGCGCTCATACCGCGTCAGGCTTTCGTCGTAGCGCCGCACCTCGTGCTGCTCATTGCCGAAATACTTCACCGTCTCGTAGTTCAGCAGGCTGTCGATCGCCTTGGTGTTGGCGTCCTGGTCGGTCTGGTTCATTTCGCGCCGGAAGCGCAGGCGCCAGTTGGTGAACAGCAGGGTGAAGGCCACGTAGAGCCCTATGGTGAACAGCGTGACGCCAGCGAAGCTGAAGTCGAACATGCCCCACAGAATGGCGGCTACCAGCAGAATCTCGATGATGGTGGGGATGATGTTGAACAGCAGGAAGTTCAGCACGAAGGAAATGCCGCGCGTGCCACGTTCCAGCACGCGGGAGAGGCCGCCGGTCTGCCTATCCATGTGGTAGCGCATGGAGAGCGCGTGCAGATGCGCGAAGACCGAGAGTGAGATGCGCCGCGCCGCCCGCGCCTGGACCTTGGCGAAGATGGCGCTGCGCAACTCGCCAAAGGCCGAGGCCGCCATGCGCAGCCCGCCATAGGCCAGTACCAGCGCCACCGGAATGGCGATGAACTCGGCGCCCTTGGGGGTCAGCGCATCCACCGCCCGGGCATAGGCCAGCGGCACCAGCACATTGGCCGCCTTGGAGGCCACCAGGAACACCACCGCCAGCACCACGCGCAGCCGCAGCTCCAGCTCGCCCTTCGGCCATAGCCAGGGCAGCAGGTTCAGCAGGGTTTGCGTGTGGTTGGTTTCGGCCGGCTGTGGTTTCGCCACCATGCGTACTCCGTACTTCCGCCCGCCTTTTGGCCCGAAACCGAGGGCGAGCAAACCCGCCATCTGGCGGGGCCGGGGCGGGGCAGGCTACAGCATCAACGCATGAGCCCTTTCCTGCGTCACATCCAGGCCTGCAATACCTTGCCGGGGCTGGAGCATTTGCACCCCTGGCGCATTGCCGGCCAGGTGGTGGGCTATGTACCGGCCGGGCGGGCCGCCCAACTGGCCGTGCTGCCGGGCTGGCAGGAAACGCCCCAGGGCCTGGCTCTGGCCGCCGCCGACCCCGCCGCCACCCTGGCCGCCAGCGCCCTGGCGCTGGGGCTGCGCCCGCGTGGCGAGCTGTTCGACGTGCGGCCCAGCCCCGAGGGCGACTCGCTGGCGGTGCTGGACCGGGGGGCGATTCCGAGCTTTGGCGTCATCGGCCAGGGCGTGCATGTGAATGGCCTGGTGCGCCGGGCCGATGGGCTGCACATCTGGGTGGGCTGGCGCGCCATGACCAAGCCGGTGGCGCCAGGGCAGCTGGACAACCTTATCGCGGGCGGCACCCCGGCGGGCTACAGCGCCTTTGAATGCATGGTGAAGGAAGCCGAGGAGGAGGCCAGCGTGCCCGCCGCCCTGGCCCGCACCGCCCGGCACGTGGCCCGGCTTTCCTACATGATGGATCTGCCCGAGGGCATTCGCCGCGACGTGATGCAGGTGTACGACCTGGAATTGCCCGAGGATTTCACCCCCACGCCGAATGATGGCGAGGTGGACCGGTTTGAGCTGTGGCCGGCGCGGCGCCTGCAGGCGCATCTGCGCGCCGCCAGCGACGTGAAGTTCAACGTGACGCTGGCCTTGATAGACCTGTTCCTGCGCGAAGGGCTGATAGACCCCGGCGGCGCCGAGGGCCTGGCGCTGCGCCAGGGGCTGCATCGCTGGGCGTAGTGTTGGCGCCGCGCCGCCGCGCGGCTTGGCTTCGCGGCACTGGCTTCGCGGCATTGGCCGCGGCGCCCATTCGGGCGCTCGGCCCTGTGGGCCGCCAGTGGCTACCAGGCCGGCTTGCCGTAATAGCTCGGCGGCGGGGCGTAGTAGCCGGGCGCCGGGTAGTAGGCCGGCGGCGGCGGGGGCGGCGCGTAATACACCGGCGGGGGTGGCGGCGGGGCGAAGGCGCCGGCGGCCCCGGCAGCCAGCGCACCCAGCGCCAAGCCACCCAGAATGCCGCCCACAATGCCCGGCCCACCATGACCATGGTGGTGGCCGCCGCCGCGATGCCAGCCCTGCGCCTGGGCGGCAGGAGCCAGGGCGCCGCTGGCCAGGGCGGCAACAAGAATCAGGCCGGGGATGCGCTTGTTCATGCAGCGCAGGCTAACCCCGGTCCGGGGCCGGATTCCGCCAGGAAAGCGGCGAAATCCGGGCGGCGGGTTAGAGCAATATCCGTTCTGATGGAATCATCCGAACGGATTTCTTGCTCTAATTTCAAATGGTTATAGGGCACGAAATGCGCCCATCAGGGCGCATAGGGCTCTAGCTGTCGCTGCTATGGAGGTTGTCCCTCCGGGGCTGAGTTGGTTGGCTGTGGTTGCGAGGCCAACACCCAGCAACTCGGAGCCCCGGATGGACAGTCATGAGA
>CANFIE010000074.1 GCA_947446625.1 Acetobacteraceae bacterium
GCGCCGCCGCGCCGCCGCCCGCGCCTGAAGGAGAGCCAGCATGCTCAACCGGCGCACTCTCATCCTGCTGGGCGGTGCTGGCCTTGGCAGCCTTGTCGTGGCCGGGCTGCTCGGCCCTGGCAGCCCCAACCAGGCCGAACCGCCCGGCGGCACCGCCGGCACCCTGGCCTTCCCCAACCTGGCCCAGCGCCTGGGCGGGGTGCAGCGCCTGGAACTCCGCAAGCACGACGCCACCCTGCTGGTGCAGCGTGACGGCGACCGCTGGCTGCTGCCGGAAAAGGGCAACTACCCGGTGCGCGCCGAGCGCGTGCGCGAAACACTGGTGGGGCTGACCGAGCTGCGCCTGCTGGAAGCCCGCACCACCGACCCCACCCAATTCGCCCAGTTGGGCCTGGACGACCCCACCAATGCCGGCAGCACCGCCGTGCTGCTGCGCGCGCTGGAAGCCAATGGCAGCGTGGTGGCCGAACTGGTGGTGGGCCGCCGCCGCGTGCGCACCCAGGGCAACCTGCCGGAAAGCGTCTATGTCCGCCGCCCGGCCGAAAGCCAGACCTGGCTGGCCGAAGGCCGCCTGGGCATGGATACCGACCCGCAGCTCTGGCTCGACCGCGACATCTCCAACCTCTCGGCCGAGCGTCTGCGCCGCGTCACCGTCCGCCGCGCCGAACAGGCCGCACTGGTGATGACCCGGGGCGGCGAGGCCGATGCCAAGCTCCGTCTGATCGACCCGCCCAACCCGCCGGCCCAGGATGACGCGACGCTGGACGAGATCGCCCGCGCCTTCGAGTTCCTGACCTTCCTGGACGTGAAGGCCGCCGCCGATATCCCTGGCGACGCGCTGGGCGAAAGCCGCTTCGAGTACAGCGAAGGCCTGGTGGTCGTCGCCTGGCCCAGCCGCGCCGGAGACACCATCTGGGTGCGGCTGAAGGCCGAGGGGCCGGGCGAAGAGTCCACCCGGCTCAACGCCCGCTGGAATGGCTGGGCCTACCAGCTCGGCGTCTGGAAGGAGAAGGCGCTGGTGCCGGTCCTGGCCGACCTCATCGGTGCCGAAGCCGCTGCGCCGGAAGCCCCGGCGCCGGCCCCCGCCCCGGCGCCGGCCGCCACCCCGGCACCGGCCGCCCCGGCCCAGCGCCCCGCCAACCAGCGCCGGCGGTGACCGACCGCGAATATCCCAGCCGGCCCTGGGTCGGCGTTGGCGTCATCGTCCTGCGGGGCGAGGAAGTGCTGCTGGTGCAACGCGGCAAGCCGCCGCGCCTGGGCAGTTGGTCCTTGCCCGGCGGCGCCCAGCATCTGGGTGAAGGCGCCGAGGCCGCCGCCCGGCGCGAGCTGCACGAGGAAACCGGCATCGAGGTCGGCCCGCTCGAACTCCTCGCGGTCATCGACGGCATCACCTATGACGCCCGCGCGGCGGTGAAGTATCACTACACCATCGTGGACTACGCCGCCCATTGGCAGGCCGGCGAGGCCCGCGCCGGTGACGACGTGGCCGCCGTGGCCTGGGCGCGGCCCGAGGAACTCGCCGGCTACAACCTCACCGAGGCGGTCCACAAGGTGCTGGCGCTGGCCCGGGCCAAGCTGGGCGCCTGACAGCGTCGCCGCCCGCTGGTTATCCTTTCCCGCGCCAGGCTTTCGCTGTTCTATGCCTGCCGCATCCATCCCTGAGAGGACCCTGCCCGTGCTGCGTCGTTCCCTGCTCCTCTCCAGCCTTGCCCTGCCCGCGCTCGCCCAGCCCATCGCCGGGGGCCGCACCATCAAGCTGGTGGTGCCCTTCCCGCCCGGCGGCGCGGTGGATATCCTCGGCCGCCTGATCGGTGAACGCCTGGGCCCCGTGCTGGGCCAGAATGTGGTGGTGGAAAACCGCGGCGGTGCCGGCGGCAATATCGGCGCCGACGCCGTGGCCCGCGCCCCGGCCGATGGCACCACCATCGGCATCATCGGCGTCACCACCCTCTGCGCCGCGCCCACCCTGTACAAAACCCTGAGCTTCGACCCGCAAAAGGACCTCGCCCCGGTCTCCGAGATCACCAATGGCGCGGTGCTCTGCGTGGTTAACGCCGCCACCGCCGCCCGCCATGGCTGGGCCGACTTCGCCAGCATGATAGCCTGGGCCAAGGCGCACCCCGGCGAGGTCCGCATGGGCTCCTCGGGCACCGGCACCACCAGCCACCTGACCATCGAGGCGGTGAACCGCGCCACCAACGCCCAGATCACCCATGTGCCCTATCGCGGCGGCGGCCCCGCCATCTCGGATTTGCTGGCCGGCACCATCGACATGATGTTCGATGTGATGCCTGCCCTGATGCCGCATGTGGAAGCCGGCCGGTTCAAGGCCCTGGCGGTGTCCAGCGCCCGCCGCCTGCCCTTCCTGCCCGCCATTCCGGGCCTGGCCGAGTTCACTGCCCTTGGCCTCGGCGCCATCGATATCCAAAGCTGGAACGCCATCATGACCAGCGGCGGCACGCCCGATGCCGTGGTGGCCCGGCTGCACCAGGCGGTGCGCCAGGTGGCGGCGGCGCCGGAATTCGCCGAGCGCCTGCGCCCGCTGGGCTATGCCGTGGAAACCAGCGAGACCCCGGCCGCCCTGGCTGCCTTCATCCGCGCCGAAACCCCGCGCTGGCAAACCCTGGTGCGGACCTCCGGCGTTACGCTGGACTGACGCGCCTTGGAGCGTGATCCCCATTTGTGGATCACGCTCTGGCGTTGTTTGAGAGACCGCTTCGGCGTTTCCGCCTATGCGGAGCAGCGTTGTTTAAGCGGCTGATTCACCGCTTCGGCGTTTCCGCCTACGCGGATCAGGCGCTACCGCGCCACCACTTCCACGCGGCGGTTCTGCGGCACCCGGGCGCTATCCGCGCTCGGCACGGCAGGGCTGGTCTCGCCCATCCCGCTCACCGCCATCTGGTTGCGCGGCACGCCCAGCCGGGTCAGCTGCGCCGCCACGGCCTCGGCCCGCCGCACGGAAAGCCGCTGGTTGGAGGCAGGGCTGCCCAGGCTGTCGGTATGGCCCACAACCTCAATCCGCGTCAGTCCGGTGGTGCGGATGCTGTTCGCCGCCTCGTTCACCACATCCCGCGCCCGGGCATTCAGGCTGGCGCTGTTCAGGTCGAAATACACCACATAGGTCCGCACCACGGGCGGCGCGGCCATCGGCGGCGGCGCGGCTTCCACGGCCACCCGCACTGGCGGCGGCGGCGGCTCATGCGCGGCCATGCTGAAGAAATTGTAGCGCAGGCTCACCATCACCACCGGATAGACCGGGATATTGGCGTAGTTGCGCACCTTGCTCTGTTCCCGCGCCAGGTTGGCCCGGAAGTTGGCGTCGTTGCTCAGCGGCCCGCTGGCCGAAAGGCTCAGGCGCCCGTTGCCCTGGTAGGCCACGCCCACATCGGCAGCCAGCACCAGGCGGTCATTCAGCAGGCTGGCGGAATAGCCCACGCCCACATAGGGCAGCACGGTGTTGAACTTGTCGGTTCCGGAGAGATTGCCCACCTGGCTGGAGGCATAGGTGGCGTCACCCACCCGCACCGTTCCATTGGCGGCGGGGGCGGCGTGCATGCGCCAGCGCGGCGCGCCATAGCGTACGCCGCCCGAAAGCCGCAGCCCGGTATCCAGCGGGTAGAAGTCGGCAATGGCGCCGCCGCCCACCATGTTGAAGGCGCCCCGATATTCCGCCCCGCTGATGCGCCCCCGGGTGGTCACGTTCATGTAGGTGCCGTTCAAGCGCAGGCCGAAGGGCAGGTCACTGGTACGCAGGTTCAGCTCCGGGCCCACGCCCAGGGTGCCCGCGGTCACCCCGGCCTCAAGCCGCACCTGCGCCTGGGCCAGGCCAAGCGGCGCCAGCATGGCGCCAAGAGTCATTGCGATCAGGGCTTTACGCATCATCCACCACTCCCACCCCCGCTGGGGCCTTCGTGGCGGAAATTGCCCGCGCCGGCAGAGTCCAGGCAACCACCCAAGGCTGCTCCCAGCCGCGATTCACCCCCTACTGCGGCATAAATGGCGCGGCTCGGCGCTTCAGGCGAAAAGCCGTTCGCGCGTCAGCCCGGTGTACAGCCCGGCCACCTGCTCGCCATAGCCGTTCCACATCAGCGTCGGCACCCGCTCGCCACTGCCCAGCACGCGCTCGCTCGCCTGGCTCCAACGCGGGTGGCTCACCTCCGGGTTCACATTGGCCCAAAACCCGTATTCGCTGGCCTGGATCGCCTCCCAGAGCCCCTTCGGCCGCTGGTCGGTCAGGCTGATCTTCACCAGGCTCTTGCCGTGCTTGAAGCCGTATTTCCACGGGAAGTGCACCCGCAGCGGCGCGCCCATCTGCTTGGGCAGCTCCTTGCCATAGGCGCCTACCACCATGAAGCTCAGCTCATTGGCTGCTTCCTCGATGGTGCAGCCCTCAATGTAGGGCCACGGATACCAGCTCTGCCGCAGTCCCGGCATCACCCCCGGCAGCGCCGCGCTCTCAAACCGCACGTATTTCGCCCGGCTCAGCGGCTTCACCTGCGCCAGCAGGGCGGAGAGCTGAAACCCGGTCCAGGGCACCACCATGCTCCAGGCCTCGACGCAGCGGTGCCGATACACCCGCTGCTCCAGCGGCATCAGCTTCAGCAGGTCGTCCATGTCGAATTCGCGCGGCGCTTCCACCAGGCCGTCCACCTTCACCCGCCAGGGCCGGGTGGGCAGCGCCTGGGCCGGGCGATAGATGCCCTTGTCGGTGCCGAACTCGTAGAAGTTGTTGTAGGTGGTGGCTTCACGCTCCGGCGTGGTCGGCCGGCCCGGCGGGTACTTGCCGTTGATCGGCGGCGCCATCATCCCCGCCGCCTCGGTCGGCGCCGCCCCTTGCGCCCGGGCCAGCCCCGGCGCCAGCAGCCCCACCCCGGCGCCCAGCATGGCGGCGCGGCGGTTCAGCACCAGCGCCTCGGCCGTGGCGGCGCTCTCGGGCAGTTCCCAGCCACGCGGAATATGAATCGCCATCGCCTGCTTCCTTCTCATCGGCCCCTGCATGTCGGGGTGCCACGCCCATTCGTCCAGCCCAGCCGGGGAATGTTACATGGCACGCGGCTTGCCCAAACCCCCGCATGACACGGCTCATGCGCAAAATCCTCGCCCCGCTCCTCGCCCTGCTGCTCCACCCCGCCCTGGCCCGCGCCCAGGGGCTGGATCTGCTGGACCCATCGCAGCTCTGCCGCGCCGCCGTAGCCGTGGTGGAACGCGAAGCCGGCACGCCGCCGGCCCTGCTCGCCGCCATCGCCCGGGTGGAATCCGGCAAGCGAGACAGCGCCAGCGGCGCCATTCACCCCTGGCCCTGGACCATCAACGCCGAAGGCCGCGGCAGTGTTTTCCCCACCAAGGCGGCAGCCCTTGCCGCCGTGCGGCAACTTCAGGCCCAGGGGGTGCGCAGCATTGATGTCGGCTGCATGCAGGTGAACCTGCACCATCACCCCAACGCCTTTCCCAATCTGGATGCCGCCTTCGACCCCATCACCAACGCCCGCTACGCCGCGCGGTTTCTGGGGGAGTTGCAGGCCAGCGCGCAGGACTGGATGACCGCCACCGGCCGCTACCATTCCCACACACCGGAACGCGCCGAGACCTATCGCGGCCTGGTCAGCCAGGCCTGGGCGGCGGAACGCCAGGGCGGCCCCGGCATTCCCAATCCTGGCCTGCTGGCGGCGCTGCAAACGCTCAACCCGGGCTTCCAGCCCAGCCCCGGCTTCATGCCCGCCCCGGGCGGCGGCGGCGCCCTGCTCGGCAACCGGGCCGAGCGCGTTGCCCCCGTGGCGGAAGCCCAACCTGGCCGAGGCCGTGGGCTGGACGCCTATCGCGCCGCGCCAACCATGCTGGCGCGGCGCCTTTAGCTCAGCTCAGCGCATGGGCCAGGAATACATCAGCCCGCCCTGCGTCCACAGCCGGTTCATGCCGCGCTCCAGCCCAATCGGCGTGTTGGGGCCAATGGTGCGCTCAAACAGCTCACCGTAATTCCCAATGGCCTTGATGGTGTTGAACAGCCAGCGCGGGTCCAGCTTCAGGGCGTTGCCCAGCACCGGGTCCACGCCCAGCAGGCGGCGGATATCGGGGTTGGGGCTGGCCAGCATCTGGTCCAGGTTGCGGCTGGTCACGCCCAGTTCCTCCGCGTTCACCAGGCCCATCACCACCCAGCGCACCACGTCGAACCATTCGGCATCATCGCGCCGCACCACCGGGCCGTAGGGCTCCTTGCTGATCCGCTCCGGCAGAATCACCCAGTCAGCCGGGTTCTGGAACTGGCTGCGCAGCGCCGCCAACTGCGTCGCATCGGTGCCGATGGAATCACACCGCCCAGCCTGCAACGCCGTCGCCGCATCCGCCATCCGCTCGATCAGCAGCGGGGTGAAGGTCAGGTTGTTGCTGCGGAAATAATCGGCCGTCACCACCTCGTTCGTGGTGCCGGGCGAAAGGCAAATGGTGGCGCCGCCCAACCCACGCAGATTGGCGATATTGGCCGACTTGCGCACGATGAAGCCGTGGCCGTCATACAGGTTCACGGCGGTCAGGCGCATGCCCAGCGAGGTATCGCGCGTCATGCTCAGCGTGGTCTGGCGGATCAGCACGTCGATCTCGCCAGACTGCAACGCCGGGAAGCGCTGCACCGCGGTCAGCGGCACGAAGCGCACCTTGGTTGCATCGCCCAGCACGGCGGCGGCGACGCCACGGCAAAGGTCGGCGTCCATGCCCTGCCAAATGCCGCGGCTGTCGGGCAGCGAGAACCCCGCCACGCCCACATTCACGCCGCAGGTCAGAATGCCACGGGACTTCACGCCATCCAGCGTGGTGCCGGCATGCGCGGTGCCACCCAGGGCCGCCATCGCAAGGCCGGCCACAGCGCCGAGCCAGGTCTTTATCATCGCAAGTCTCCTCCGGTTCCAAACAGGGGCCGGAGGCTAGCCCGGTTCAGCCCTACGCCGCCACCGCCACGCTGCGGCCCAGGGCGAAAGGCTCGGGCGCCAGGGCCGGTGCTTCGCCGCCCAGCATGTCGGTCAGCATTTGCGCCGTGGCCGCCGCCAGGGTGAAGCCCAGCGCCCCATGCCCAAGGTTCAACCACAGCCCGGGAATGCCGCTTGGTCCCACAATCGGCTTGCCATCCGACGTGGCCGGCCGCAGCCCGGCCCAGCTTTCCGCCCGGCCCCAATCCGCCGCCGCCGGAAACGAGGCCTCGGCCTGCCGCGCCAGCGTCTCCAGCCGGGCACGTGGCTGTTCCGTGCTCTCGCCGGCCAGATCCACCATGCCGGCCACCCGCAGCCGGGCGCCATAAGGCTCGTTCAGCGGAGCGTATACAATCTTATGGTGCGAATCCGTGATGCTCAGCCGGGGCGGCCTGTGCTGCGGCCCCACCGGCAGCGTCAGGCTGTAGCCCCGCAGCGGATACACCGGCACCCGCACCCCCAGCGGCGCCAGCAGATGCACCGCCGCCGCACCGCCGGCCAGCACCACCGCATCGGCCTCCACCGGCCCTTCGGCGGTTTCGGCCCCCACCGCCGCGCCACCGCGCAGCAGCAGCCCGGTCACCCGCCGGCCAAACAGCAGCCGCGCCCCGCGTTCCGCCAGCAGAGAGCGCAACCCGGCGCAAAACCGCTGCGCATCGCCCACTTCCTCGGAAGGCGTGAACACCCCGCCCGCCAGCACATCGCGCAGCGCTTCCAGCGCCGGCTCCAGCCGCAGGCATTCGCCGGCATCCAGCACCTGCTGTTCCGAGCCATGCTCGGCCTGCAACCGCGCCACGGCGGCGGCGCCATCCAGCTCAGACTGGTCGCGGAACACCACCAGCTTGCCATTCATCCGCCAGCAGAAATCCAGCGTCTCGCGCTGCATCAGGCTGTGCATCAGACGGCGGCTGTACTGCCCCAGCGCCAGCAATTCCACCGTGGTGGCGGCAAAGCGTTCAGCCGTGCAGCAGCGCATGAACTCCGCCAGCCAGCGCCATTGCGCTAGCCCCAGGCTTGGCTTCAGCTGCAACGGGCCATCGGGGTCCAGCGCCCAGCCCATGGCCTTGCCCACCACGCCCGGCGCGGCCAGCGGCGCCACATAGCTGTAGGAAAGCTGCGCCCCATTGGCAAAGCTGGCGCCCTGGCCCGGCTTGGCCTCGCGGTCCAGCACGGTTACCTGATGCCCCGCCTGTTGCAGGCTATAGGCGGCGGTCATGCCGGCAACCCCGGCACCAATCACAAGAATGCGCATGGCAAAACCCTAGCAAGCCCCGCGCCGCTCGTCTTGCCCAGCGCGCCGCCCGGCGCTACCCCGGCACCAGGTTTTCCAGCAGCCGAGGCCCCGCATGCCCAGCATCACCTTCACCCAGCCCGACGGCACCGCCCGCACCGTGGACAGCGCCGGCTGCGAAACCCTGATGCACGTGGTCATCAAGCACAACATCGCTGGCATTGAGGCCGAATGCGGCGGCCAACTGATCTGCGCCACCTGCCAGGTCTATCTCACCGCGCCCATCCCCCCGGCCGGCGAGGATGAGCAGGACATGATCGGTGACCTGGCCGTGGACCCCCGCCCGGAAAGCCGCCTGGCCTGCCGGATTTATGTGAGCGACCTGCCGGAAGAAGTGGCAGTGGGCGTGCCACCCCGGCAGCGTTAGAGCACTATGCGCCCTGACGGGCGCATCTCGTGCTCTATAACCATTTGAAACTAGAGCAAGAAATCCGTTCTGATGATTCCATCAGAACGGATATTGCTCTAGCGTCTGATCGGCCGAGGCGTTAACGCCGCTGGCCATGAATCAGCCGCTCAGATTTAGCCTTCGCCAACCTCCGGCGTCCGCGTCTTGCCACTGGCCGGGCGCACGCCGTCAAAGCTTATCGGCAGGTCAACGTACCGAATGCCCTTCGGCGTTTCCCGCACCATGCCCAGCGCCTGCACCTGCGGATGCGCCACCGCCTGGGCAACGCCCTGCACCGGCGTGAACGGCACCCCGGCCTCGACGAAAATCGGCTCCCAGGCCGCATTCCCCTTGGCCAGCAGCAGCACCTGAATCTGCGCGTTCAGTTCATCCCGGTTCGCCACCCGCGCCGGGTTGGTGGCGTAGCGCGGGTCGCTGCCCCACTCCGCATGGCCCAGCAGCTTGGCCAGCCGGCGGAACAAATTGTCATTCCCCGCCCCCACCACGGCCTCGCCATCGGCGGTGCTGAACACCTGGTACGGCACAATCATCGCCGCGCCGCTGCCCTCGCGCTTCGGCTCCTCGCCCGAGGCGCTGTGGTTGGTGACGTGATAGGTCATCCACCCCATCGCCACTTCCAGCAGCGAGGTATCGACCGACCCACCCTTCCCCGTCTGCTCCCGCCGGAACAGCGCGGTGGTGATGCCGGTGACCAGCCACATGCCGGCGCCCATATCAATGATGCTGGTGCCCACCCGCACCGGCGGCCGCCCCATCTCTCCGGTCACGTTCATGATGCCCGAGAACGCCTGCATCAGCGGGTCATAGCCCGGCCGGTCCTTCAGCGGCCCGGTGGCGCCAAACGCCCCGATGCTGGCATGGATCAGCCGCGGATTGGCCGCGCACAATTCCGCCGCGCCAAAGCCCATCTCCTCGGCCTGGCCCGGCTTCATGTTCTGGATCACCACGTCGCTGTCCAGAATCAGCGCCCGCAATTCGGCCTTGGCGGCATCGCTCCGCAGGTCAAAGGCGCGGGATTTCTTGCCCCGGTTCAGCGCCATGAACAGGCTGGCCTGGCCATCCGCAAACGGCGGCCCCCAGCCCCGGCACGGGTCGCCCTCGCCCGGCCGCTCGATCTTCGTCACCTCGGCCCCGAGTTCCGACAGCACCAGCGCGGCATAAGGCGCTGCCACGCTGTGCCCCATCTCGATGACTTTTATTCCGGCTAGAGGTCCCACGCTCATGCCATCGCTTCCTCGGCCGCCGGCACATGGGTGATCTTGTGCGCCTGCAATTTCGGCAGCACTTCCTGCCCGAAGCGGCGGATCTGGTTCAAGAACATCTCATGCGGCATGGCGCCGCGATTCATGCTCACCAGCAGCGTCTCGGCACCACACTTCTCGGCCTCTGCAATCAGCCGCGCCGCCACTTCATCCGGCGTGCCCCAGGGCATGAACTCGGCCCGCTTCTCCACATCCGCCATGGTCATGTTGCGGAAATCATCACGATCGAACGCCGCCTGTTTCAGATTCTCCTGCCGCACATAGTCGGTGGAGTTCTTCGTCACATAGCCATGCTCGCGCTGAATCGCGGTTTCGGTGAAGTTGCCGTGGCTGAACAGCGTCTGGTTGAAATACAGGTGGTAGGGCCCGTTCTCCTTCACCGCCTGCGCCTTGCTGTCGGCCACATAGGCATTCACGCCAATGCTCAAATGTTGCGGCGTCACCTTGCGGCCATGCTGCGCCTGCACCTTGGCGTACAGCCGAATGATGTCGTCACGCAGGCCTCCAGGCGCCAGGCCCGGGGTGATGTGCACATCCTTGCGCGCCGCCCACTCGATGCTTTCCTTCGAGCCAACAATCGGCACCCACACCCGCGGATGCGGCCGCTGCACCGGGCGCGGCCACAGCGCCACATCCTTGTAGCTCCAGTACTTGCCCTCGTAGCTGAACACATCCTGCGTCCAGGCTCCGGTCACAATCTCATAGGCTTCGTCGAAGCGGTCGCGGCTTTCGCTCATCGGCACGTTGTGCACGCCGTATTCACGCGGAATGCCACGCGCAAACCCGCTGATGATCCGCCCGCCCGAAAGGCAATCCAGCATCGCCAGTTCTTCCGCCAGCCGCAGCGGAGAATGCAGCGGCAGCAGGTTGCCGTAGATCAGCAATTGCAGCTTCTTGGTCCGCTGCGCCGCCGCCGCCGCCATCAGGTTGGGCGAGTTCATCAGGCCATAGGGCGAGGTATGGTGCTCATTGAAGCCCACGCCGTCATAACCCAGCCGGTCCATTTCCTCCCAGGCCTGCAGATGCTCCTCATAGGTGCGCATCCCCACCTCGGGGTCGAAATGCTTGGCGCTCAGCGGATAGGGCAATTCCTTCGCACCCGGCGCCTTCACATGGTTCAGATGCGCGCCATAGGCCAGCAGGTCGAAGACAAACACTTTCATCGCACGGTTCCCCTTGTTGCCCGCAAGGTGGCGCAGGCTTTCGGCGCCCGCAAGCCGGGGCTAGGCTGCAATCAACAACATCAGGAAACGCCCATGTCCCTCGCCCGCCGCACGCTGCTCGCCACCGCGCTGCTGCCCTTGGGCGCGCAGGCACAGGCGCCGGAATTCCCCAGTAAGTCCCTCACCCTCGTCATCAGCTACCCACCCGGCGGCATCGTTGACACTGTCGGCAGGCGGGTGGCCGAACGCCTCGGCGCCATCCTCGGCAAGCCCGTGGTGGTGGAGAATCGCGGCGGCGCTGGCGGCAACATCGCCGCCTCGGCGGTCAGCAAGGCGCCGGCTGATGGCCACACCCTGCTGTTCTGCACCTACGCCACCCTTTCCATCGCGGCGGCCGCCGGCACCAGGCTGGACTTCGACCCGCTGCGCTCCCTCACCGCCGTCGCCCCCATCGGCCCGCTCACCGTGCTGCTGGTGGTCCGCAATGACTTCCCCGCCCGCACCATTGAGGAATTCGTCGCCTATGCCCGCGCCCATCCCGGCACGGTGAATTTCGGCAGCATCGGCGTCGGCAGCAGCTACCACCTGGCGCTGGAACAGCTGAAGGCGCTCAGCCGCACCGACATCACCCATGTCCCCTATCGCGGTGGCGCGGCGGCGATGACGGATCTTCTCGGCGGCCGGCTCGACGCCATGCTCGGCACTTGGTCCATGACTCGGCCGCATTTGCAGGAAGGTGGCTTCCGCGCCCTGGCCCTGGCCAATGATAGCCGCGCCAGCGTGCTGCCCAACCTGCCCACCGTGGCCGAACACGCCGTGCCCGGCGCCCGGCTGGTGGATGGCCTCGGCATCTTCACCCCCGCCGGCACTCCCGCCGCCGTGGTGCAGCGGCTGAACGCGGCGGTGCGGCAAATCCTGGCCGAACCCGCCATGGCCGAATGGCTCACCCA
>CANFIE010000075.1 GCA_947446625.1 Acetobacteraceae bacterium
ATCACCAAAATTTAGATTATTATAATCCTTTAAGCGCCTGTTTTATCGTATTTTCTATGTTTTCATATAGTATTGTGGCTTTTTAGTTATTGTTTACGAATTTTCTCAATTATTAATGCAACCATAGCGCGAATTGAAAGTGTTGGGAAAATAAGCGAGGCGCCGCATGCCGGCGCCGCGCCTGCCTTAGCCGAGGATCTGGTAATGCGCCTCAGTGGTGGTGCCGGTCGTGCCGTTGATCGGCAGGATGTCCTGCGGGCAGCAGGACATCGCCACGATGCAATCCAGTTCCGCCCGCAGCGTCACGAAGTCTCCGGGCTTGGTGGTGGGTGGGTCGAAGGAGAGGCCGCCCGAGGGGGTCCAGGGGATGTTCATGAACAGGTTGAACGGGCTGGGGCATTCCGGCGGGGTCAGCCCCAGGCCCTGCATGGCGGCAAAGAGATTGTCGGTGCAGTTGTCATGGTATTCCTTCACCCCCAGCAGAATGTAGCGTTCGCTGTCGCAGGCGGCCATCAGCGTATCGTGGTCGCCCTTGCTGGTATCCTCGGTCATGGTCAGGATCTTGCGGCGGCGGTTGGTGTAGAGGCCGTCTCCCACGCGCGGGACCATTTTGGTGAGCGTGGCGCGGGTGTGCTCCAGGGACAGGAACTCGGTGAGCATACCGGCGGTGAAGGCCCAGGTGTCCACCACCTGGCTGCCATGGGTATTGATGATGCGGATGGATTGGCCCTGCTTGAGATAGGTGGCCTTGCCACGGCGGGCGGGAACCGTTTGCATGTTTCCGTCAGTCCTCGATCTGCACGCGGATGGGCGTGGGGTTGAAGTTGTTGCAGGGGTTGTTGACCTGCGGGCAATTGCTGATGACCACCAGCGCATCCATTTCCGCCCGCAGCGCCACCTGGCAGCCGGGGGGCGAGACGCCGAGCGCTATGGCGGCGGTGCCTGCCGTGGTGACGGGCACGCGCATGAACCAGTTGATGTTGGGCACGATGTCACGCCGGCCGAGGCCATGGCAGGCCAGGCCAGTGAGGAAATTCTCGCGGCAGCCCGGGCAGTTCTGCACGCCGTAGAGCATGGCGTTGGAAGGCGCCGAGCAGCAGCCACCAATGGTGTCATGCCCGCCGAACTGATCCTCGATGATGGTGAAGATGGGGCGGGCGATGTCGGAGTAGAGCACATGGCCGGTGGTGAGGAAGATGCTGCCGGCGGCCTTCATGGTGTTGGGGGCGTGGTAGCGTTCCAGCGGCTCATCTGCGTTGTAGCAGAGGAAGTCCACCGCCTGCTGGCCTTCAAGGTCGGTGATGCGCAGGGTTTGGCCGCGTTTGACAATGCCGGACCAGGGGGCGCCGGCGGGGATGATCTCGTTGAGCATCAGGGCGCGTCCAGCACCTGGTCCAGCACCCAATTGTCGATGCTGTGCACCAGCGGTTCGCGGTAGCTGAAGCGGCCGGAGACGGCGTAGGGCGAGGCGACGCCGCGCTGCTGGCGGTCTGAGGCGATGATGTCTTCCTCGATGGTGATGTCCCAGCGCTTGTAGTAGTTGGCGGCGAGTTGTTCGAAATCGGGCCGCAGCGCCCGGCTGCGCGGGAACAGGGCGCCATGCACCAGGCGGGTGCGGTTGGGGCCGAGCGGTTGCAGTTCCAGGTACCAGGCGCAGTCGATGGTGCAGGCCAGGTAGGTGCTGGGGTAGAGCAGTGGGGCATAGGTGCCGCCGGCTTCGCGCCGGCCGGCCAGGGTTTCGATGGGCGGGAAGCCGCTGTCGCCCTGCAGCAGCGCCATGCTGTTTTCATGCTGGGCGAAGGTGATGACGTATTGCCCGGTGGGTTCCTCCACCCAATAGCCGGCGCTGCGGGCGCTGGCGTATTTCTGGATGGTGGCCTTGTGCACCGTGCCGATGTGGTAGGATTCCTTGGCGTTCTCGACGAAGATCTTCCAGTTGCAGTCCATGTCGAAGATCTTGCGGCGGGCCAGCACCATGTCTTCGAGGCCGTAGCATGCCAGCTTATCCGGCAGGCCGCCGAGCCATTGCGCCAGTGGTGGCGCAGCGTTGTCGAAGCAAACAAACAGAAAACCGCCCCATTGTTCCAGCCGCAGCGGGATGAGGCCGTTTTCCGCCGGCTTGAAATCCTCGGTCTTGTGCATTTCCGGGGCACCCAGCAGCGTGCCGTCCAGGCCGTAGCTCCAGGAATGGTAGGGGCAGATGATGGTGCCGCAGCTGCCGCTGCCATTGTCGAGCAGCGTGCTGCCGCGATGGCGGCAGGCATTGGCGAAGGCGCGGACAATGCCGTCCTTGCCGCGGATGATGATGAGCGGGATGCCGGCGAATTCCTGCGCGACATAGTCGCCGGGCTTGGCGACCTGGTCGGCATGGCCGAGGAAGTTCCAGGCGCGGCGCCAGATGCGCTCGACCTCGCGTTGGTAGAAGGCGGGCGAGGTGTAGCACCAGGCGGGAAGGGTTTCTGCCTGCAGCAGCGGCTTGCGAACCTTGGCGTAGTGGCGCGGGTGGAACAGGTCGGCGGGAGCGTCCATGGCTTCAATACCCTGTTGCGGGATCGACGGCATTCTTCAGTTTCCGGCCTTCGCGCAGCCGCGCCAGGTTGGCGAAGGCCAGGTCGAGCGTCAGCGGCAGGTAGTTGTCGAGGTCGTCCGACGAGCAATGCGGCGTGATGATGAGGTTGGGCACCTGCCAGAGCGGCGAGGTGGCAGGTAGGGGCTCGGGGTCGAACACGTCCAGCACGGCGCCGGAGAGCTTGCCGCTGCGGAGCGCGGCGCTGAGCGCGGTGTAGTCCACCACGCCGGCGCGGCCGACATTGACGAGGCCAGCACCGTCCTTCATGGCGGCGATGGCGTCTGCGTTCAGCAACTGCGTTGTCTCGGGCGTGAGGGGCGTGGCGATGAGGACGAAGTCGGCCTGGGTCAGGCCCTTGTGCAATTGGCGCAGCGGGAGCACGGCATCGGCGTAGCGGTGCGGCTTGGGGTTGCGTCGCATGCCGAGCACGCGCATGCCAAGCCGCTTGGCTGATTTTGCCGCGGCGCCGCCCATTTCACCCAGGCCAATGACCAGCACGGTTTTGCCGGCGATGCTGGGCGAGAAGATTTGCCGCCATTCGGCGCGGTGCTGCTGCGTGACCAGCGTGGGCAGGCGGTAGCACAGGGCGAGCAGTGCCATGGTGGCGAACTCCCCGGTTTTTTGCGCGTGCACGCCGCTGTTGTTGGTCAGCGTCACCTGCTTCGGCAACCAGTCGAGCGGCAGTAGGGGTTCGATGCCAGCGCCAGTGATGTGAATCCAGCGCAGCTTGGGCGCGGCTTCGGCCAGGCGATGCTTTGGGAAGGCAGGGTCGGTGATGAGGTCGTTGCTCGTCACCAGGCCTTCGGCGGTGGCGAGCCAGGAGAGGTCGGTCAGGTCCTCACCCACCGTGCAGCGCAGGCCGCGTGCGGGCTTGGCGCTGCGCTGCGCTGCCTGCACCAACTGCGGCGTGATGCGGAAAACGCTGGCCTTGTTGGCACGGGTTTCAAAGTGCAGATGCGTCATGGCTGCTCCGGGCATGCGAGGCGGCGGGGCATCAGGCGCCCGCCATGAGGTAGCGCGCCGCCGCCAGCGTGTGCACGCGCAATACGTGCAGGAACTCGCTTGCCTCGATGTTCTCATCGGCCGCCGCCATGGTTTCGGGCGTGTGGCCGTAGACATAGGCGGGCACGCCGGCGAAGCGCCAAAGGCGCGTGTCGGTGGTGCCGAGGGTGATGACCGGGACGGGCGGCTTGCGGCCATCATCGCGCACGGTGCGGCGCAGGATCTGCATCATCTCGCCATCGGGGTCGGACCAGTTGGGCATGTGTTCCGGCGAGGAGATTTCTTCCCAGCTGGCTTCAGGGAAGTCTGCCATCAGGCGGGCGACGTGCGGGCGGACTTCTTCCTTCGTCAGCCCGATGGGCAGGCGGAGATCAACCTCGATACGGCATTCGCCGGGGACCATGTTCATCTTCAGCCCGCCGGAGATGCGACCGAGGCTGAGGGTGATTTCCGGGATGGCGGCGGCGTGGCCGATACCGCAACCTTCATCGACCTGCGCGGCGATGCCGGGGTCGCGGAACATGGCCAGCAGGTTGTCGGGCGCGCGGGTGGGCAGATGCTTCAGTGTTTCCAGGGCGCGCACCACGCGGCCGGCGATTTTGGTGGCGCTGCCGCTGGCATGCGTATAGGCGCCGTGCGCGCCCTTGGTGCGAATGGTGATAGCGACCCAATAGGGCGATTTTTCACCGAAGCGGATGCAGCTTGGCGAGGATGGTTCGCCCGAGAGCAGGCAGTCGCCAAGCATCAGCTCGCGGTGATGCTCGAACAGATAGCGTGCGCCCCAGGGGCCGAAGGTTTCTTCGTCTGACACTGCGGTGTAGGTGAGGCTGCCGCGCAATTCGGTGCGCAGCGCGTGCAGGTGCAGGTGCAGGAAGGCGAGGGTGAGCGAGGCGAGGCCACCCTTCATATCACAGGCGCCGCGACCGTGGATGCGGCCATCGACGACATCACCGCTGTAGGGGCTGCGCGACCATTCGCTGGCATCGGCGGGGAAGGTATCGATATGGCCGTTCAGCACCAGGTGGCGGCCCGGTGCGGGAGCGTCGAACCGGGCGATGATGTTGGGCATTTCCGGGTGTGGGGAAATGACCTTGGGGTCGAAGCCGGCATCGCGCAGCGCGTTGAGTACGAGGGTTGCGGCGGGGCGTGTGTCGCCCGGTGGGTTTGGTGTGGGCGCGCGCAGCAGGGATTGCAGGAAGGCGATGCTCTGCGCTTCCGTGGCGGCGAGGCGGGCCAGCAGGGCTTGTTCGAGCGCGGACATCATGCACCCCCCAGATAGGCAGCGGCGGAGAGGGCGTGGACGCGCAGCACGTTGAGGAATTCCTCGATGCTGACGGATTCATCGTGGCTGGCCATGCCTTCCGGCGCGCAGCCATAGATGTAGGCGGGGATGCCGGCGTTGCGCCACCAGCGAGCATCGGTGAGGGCGAGGGTGGCGATGGGCACGGGGCGGATGCCGGCAACCTGTTCGGCATGGCGCTGGATGAGGTGCAGCATTTCGCCCTCGGGGTCGCACCAATTGGCGTGGGTTTCGCTTTCCACCGATTCCTCGGCGACGCTGACCTGAGGGAAGTCGCGCAGGATGTTGTGGATGCAGGCCATCACTTCCGCCTTGCTGAGACCGAAGGGGATGCGGATATCGGCTTCGACGCGGCAACTGCTCGGGATCATGTTGGTCTTCAGCCCGCCTTCCACCACGCCGATATTCAGCGTGACCTGTTGCAGCAGATCCGCCGCGCCGGGGCCCATGCTGCGGTCCAGCGCGGCGCGCACGATGGGGTCTGCCAGGTTGCGGGCAATCTCGGGCGCCGGGGTGGGCACCAGCTGCGTCACGGCTTCCAGACGCTCCATGAGGTCGAGCGCGATGAGGCTGGCGCTTTCGCTCATGTGGATATAGGCGCCGTGGGCACCGCGCGTCTTGATGGTGAAGGCGAGCCAGAGCGGCAGTTTTTCACCCCAGCGCACGGTATGGGCGGAGGAGGGTTCGCCGTTGAGGCAGCAATCGCCGCGCACATATTCGGGATGATGCGCGAAGAGATAGCCGGCGCCCCAGCGGCCACCGGTTTCTTCTTCCGATACGCAGGTGAGTGAGAGCTTGCCGGTGAGGCGTGCGCGATGGCGATGCAGCAGCGCATAGGTGATGAGGCTGGCAGTGGTGCCGCATTTCATGTCGGCCACGCCGCGGCCATAGAGGCGACCGGCTTCGATCGTGCCGCTCCAGGGGTCCTTGTGCTTCCAGCGATCCGCGTCGCCAGCGGGGAAGACATCAATATGGCCGTTCAGCACCAGGTGGCGGCCAGGGCGTGGCGCGGAGAACTGCGCGACGAGGTTTGGCATTTCCGGGATGGGCGCGATCAACGCGTGTTCCAGCCCGCGGGCGGCGAGGAAGTTGGCGAGCAGGGCGGTGCCGGCGCGCGTGTCTCCTGGTGGGTTGGGGGTGGGGATGCGGACGAAGGCCTGCAACAGGCTGACCCATTCATCTGCGCCAGCGGCAATCTCCGCCAACAACACTTCCGAAAGGCTGCTCATGGGCACTCCGCTGCCGTCAGAAGTGCAAGCAGAGCCTATGATTAGCCGCGGTGCAATCGGCATTCGGTGATGGTTTTTAATGTGCCTGTTGAATGAACAAACTGCCTAAGACTGAGATTAATTCAGGGGCAACTTGGGTTTAACGCAGAAAATGCCGCCGATTCAGTGGTTGTGGCAGTGCTTGAAGCTTGCTTCGCTTGAGCAATCGCGCAGGAGGGATGTCCATGCTCGACGCCATGCAGCCTAATGACGACGCTTATCTGTTCAAGCCGGAAACCTATGCCGAGCTCAGGCGACCGTTGCTGGAAGCCTCGACCTTGCCGCCGGCCTGCTACACCTCGCCGGCGTTTTATCGGCGGGAGGTGCAGAGCATCTTCATGCGCGTGTGGAATTTCATCGGCCGGGCCGACCGTATTCCACAGGTGGGCGACTACTTCACCATCGAGTTCGCGGGCGTGCCGGTGATTGTGATGCGTGGCACCGATGGCGTGGTGCGGGCCTTTGCCAATAGCTGCCGGCACCGGGGCGCGCTGCTGCTGGAGGGCGAGGGGAATTGCCGGGCGGTGCGCTGCCCGTACCATTCCTGGAGCTTCGACAATGACGGCAAGTTGCTGGTGGCGCCGGAGATGGATGCGACGCTGGGCTTCAACCCCGAGGATTGGCATCTGACGCCCATTCGGCTGGAGAGTTGGGCGGGTTTCATCTTCATCAACTTCGACAGTGCGGCGCCGCCGCTGCTGGAGACGCTGGGCGACCTGCCGACCAAGCTGGCCTCGTACCGGTTCGAGGACATGGTCTGTGTGCGGCGCAAGGAATTCGACCTGGCCTGCAATTGGAAGATCTATGTTGAGAACGCGATGGAGTCGTATCACATCGCCACCGTGCACCGGAGCACGCTGAGCCGGCAGAAGGGCAAGCCGAGCGAGCCGCAGCCGAGCAATGGCGAGTATTGCGGGCTGTTCAAGGAGCATCAGGGTACGCGGGCGCTGCTGGCTGGCGATACCGGCTTTCCCGAGATGACGCATCTGGAAGGGTTGCCGGCGACGGGCAGCTGGTACCCGCTGCTGTATCCCAGCACGATGTTCGGCTGCACCTATGACTGCATGTGGTGGCTGGAGCTGCACCCGATGGGGCCTGACCGCACCAAGCTGATTGTGGGTTCCTGCTTTCCGCGCAGCACCGTGGCACGGCCGGATTTCGAGGAGGTGGTGCAGCGCTACTACAAGCGCTGGGACATCTCGATTCCCGAGGACAACGCGATTTCCGAGTTGCAGCAGCGTGGCTTGGCCTCGCCCTTCGCCAAGCCGGGGCGCCTGGCGCATGCCGAGCCACTGGTGCACACCTTTGACAATTGGGTGGTGGACCGCGTGCTTGGCGTGCAGGGCTGAGCGGCGGCATGGATTACATTTGGCAGTGGAACCAGATCTGGGATTATCGCCAGGTCTTTGTGCGCGGGGCGCAGGCAACGCTGGTGCTGACCTGCTGGGCGCTGCTGATTGGGCTGGTGCTGGGCCTGGTGCTGGGGCTTATGCGCTCGGCCAGGGTGGCGGTGCTGCGGCTGCCGGCGGCCGTTTATATCGACATTTTCCGCGCCACGCCGATTTTGGTGCAGCTGGTGTGGATCTACTACGCGCTGCCGATTTTGTCGGGCGTGCAGATGGGCAATGTCACATCGGCGGCGGTGGGCATTGGGCTGCATTCGGCGGCCTATTTCGCTGAGATTTTCCGCGCCGGCATTGCCAGCATTGACAAGGGTCAGTCCGACGCCGCGAAGTCGCTGGGCATGGGCTACGGGCAGGCGATGCGGCGGATTATTCTGCCGCAGGCGGTGCGGCGCATGGTGCCGCCCTTCATCAATGAATTCGCCACGCTGATGAAGCTGACCACGCTGGGTTCGGTGCTGGCGGTGAATGAGTTGCTGCATGAGGCGGAAAACCTGATCAACAACACCTATCGGCCGCTGGAGACCTATACCGTGGTGGCGGTGCTGTTTGGCGTGATGATCTATCCCTTCATCTGGCTGTCGCAGCGGCTGGAATTGCGCTGGAAGACCCGCGGATGAGCGACGCACCGCTGATCAAGGTGAACGGGCTGCGCAAGAGCTTCGGCAAGCTGGAAGTGCTGCGCGGCATTTCATTCGAGGTGAAGCGGGGCGAGGTGCTGGCGATCATCGGGCCGAGTGGGTCAGGCAAGTCCACGCTGCTGCGCTGCCTCAACTTCCTGGAGGAATACCAGATGGGCGAGGTGGAATTCGACGGCGCCCTGGTAGGCTACCAGCGCGGCAAGGCGGGCCGGATGAAGCTGGACAGCGACCGCAATATCGGCCGCATCCGGGCGCGGATGGGCATGGTGTTCCAGAGCTTCAACCTGTTTCCGCACAAGACCGTGCTGGAGAATGTGATGGAAGGCCCGCTGGTGGTGCAGGGCGTGCCGCGCGCCGAGGCCGAGGGCCGCGCCCGCACGCTGCTGGCGCGGGTGGGGTTGATCGACAAGATCGGCGCCTATCCGGCGCGGCTTTCGGGTGGGCAGCAGCAGCGCGCCGCCATTGCCCGCGCGCTGGCGATGCAGCCGGCGGCCATGCTGTTCGACGAACCGACCAGCGCGCTGGACCCGGAGTTGGTGGGCGAGGTGCTGGAGGTGATGCAGTCCTTGGCCGCCGAGGGGATGACCATGGTGGTGGTGACGCATGAGATGGGCTTTGCCCGCCAGGTGGCCGACCGCGTGATGATGATGGACCACGGCGAGATCGTGGAACTTGCGCCGCCGGCGCAGATTTTCGGCGCCCCGGAATCGCCGCGCACGGCGGAATTCCTACGCCGCGTTTTGCACTGACCGCCCGTCCAACCACAGGAGAACAGCATGACCGAATGGAGCATTCCTCGCCGGCTTGGCTTTGCCAGCCTTGGCGCTGCCGGCCTGGCCCCGTTGATCTCGGGCGCGGCGCAAGCCCAGGGCGCCGGCGGGGTGGTGGACAAGATTGTCCGCGAGAAGCAGTTCAAGATCGGCTTCATCCCCTCGCCGCCCTCGGCCATCAAGGACCCGGCGAGCGGGCAGTTGCGCGGCTTCGGCATCGACGCCATGCGCTTCATCTGCACCACCATTGGTGCCGAACCGGTGTTTGTGGAAACCACCTGGGCGAATTTCGTCTCGGGGTTGAATTCGGGGCAGTTTGATTTCTGCATCGCCGGCACCTTCGCCACCATTCTGCGCGCCAGCGCGGTGCAGTTCACCAAGCCCATCTGGTACCTGGGCTACAGCGCCGTGGCCAAGCGGGGCGAGACGCGCTTCACCAAGCCGTCTGATCTCAACCGCGAAGGGATCAAGATTGCGCTGATCCAGGGCGGCGCCAGCGTTGAATATGCGCGGGAGAATTGGCCGAAGGCGCAGCATGTGCTGCTGGCCACCGGCAACCTGACCGCGCCCTTTGTGGAAGTGGCCGCTGGCCGCGTGGATGTGGGGGTGGAGGATGCGTGGCAGGCGCATCGGTTTGCCCAGGCGCAGCCGGGCGTGGTCGATCTCTTCGCCGGCCAGCCCTACAACGTGTTGCCGATCAATTGGTCGGTGAAGCGGGGCAACCAGGATTTGGTGGAGTTCATGAACATTGCCATCGACTTCCTGATGACCACCGGCCGCTGGGAGAAGATGGCGGAGCCCTATGGGCCTTCCGGGCGGTATTTCGTGAAGCCGACGCTGTCGGTATTCGGCCCGGCGGCGTAACCGCGCCGGCAACCGGCATGCCCTGGTTTGGGGGCATGCCGGGCACGGGGCGCTGGACTCTTGCGGGGTGGGCTGTATAGAACATTTAGAGAACGCTCGGCCAGCATAGCCGCATCCCGCGGGACAGCCGAGGAAAGCCGCCCATGCCTGCCGACCCCCAGCATGCTCCGCTAGACCAGGCCGCCCTGCTGAGCGCGCTGCGCGCCCGCGTGGCCCGGCTGGAGGGGGCCGGGCGGGCCCAGCATGATGCCGCGCCGGTGCCGCTATGCGATGGGCTGCGCCTGCCCGGTGGCGGGCTGGCGCGGGCCGCGCTGCATGAGGTGCTGGCGACCGCGCCGGGCTGTGGCGCGGCCTTCTGCGCCATGCTGCTGGGGCGCAGCGGCGGCACGGTGCTGTGGATTTCGGGCAGTGGCGAGGCCTGGCCGCCGGGGTTGGCGCGGTTTGGCCTGGCGCCGGCCAGGCTGGTGCTGGTGCGGGCGATGCAGTGGCAGGATGCGCTCTGGGCCATGGAGGAGGCACTGCGCTGCGCCGCGGTGACCGGGGCGCTGCTGGAAGTGCCGGAGGAGGGCGAGGCCGGGCTGGACCTGACCGCCACGCGCCGGCTGCAATTGGCCGCCGAGGCCGGCGGCGCGCTGGGCTTGGTGCTGCGGCCCGATGCGCTGGGGCTGGGGCAGAGCGCGGCGACCACGCGCTGGCGGGTTGGCTCGCTGGGCGGCGAGGGCCGGGGCTTGGGGGACCCGCGTTGGCAGTTGGAGTTGCTGCGGGCGCGGGGTGGCCGACCCGGCGGGCCCTGGGCGGTGACCTGGCGGGCCGCCGCCGGCACGCTGGAATTGGATGAGGAGGCGACAGCCCAGGCGGGCCAGCGCGCTTCGGCATGACGCGGCGCTTTTTGGCGCTGCATCTGCCCTGCCTGGCGACCGACAGGCTGCGGCGGGTGCAATCCGGGCTGCCGGCAATGCCTCTGGCCTGTTGGGAGATGCGGGGCAGCCGGCGCTTGCTGAGCGCGGTGGACCCGGCCGCCACGGCGCAGGGGCTGCATCCGGGCCAGGCGCTGGCGGATGCCCAGGCCATGCTGCCCGGGCTGGTGCTGCATCCGGCTGAACCGGCGGCCGATGCGGCGCTGCTGCATGCCCTGGCGCTGTGGGCGCGGCGCTATACGCCGCTCAGCGCCACCAACCCGCCGGCCGGGCTGCTGCTGGATATCACCGGCTGCGCGCATCTGCTGGGCGGGGAGGCGGTGCTGCTGCGGGATGCGCTGGGCCGGCTGGGGCGGGCTGGGCTGGCGGCCCGGGGCGCCATTGCCGGAGCGGCCGCCACCGCCGCCGCTCTGGCGCGGGCGCGGCTGGATGACCCGGTGGTGGTTTCCGGCATTGAGGCGGCGATTGTGGCGCCGCTGCCGCTGGGCGCGGCGCTGGACCTGGCGCCAGGGGTGCTGGAGAGCCTGGAGCGGCTGGGGCTGCGCCGGGTGGGGGATTTGCTGGCGCGGCCGCGGGGGCCGCTGGCGCGGCGCTTTGGCCAGGGCCTGCTGGATGCCTTGGACGCATTGACCGGGCTGCGGCCCAGCGTGCTGCAACCCGTGGCGCCGCCGGCGGATTTCAGCGTGGCGGAGGAACCGCTGGAGCCGGTGCTGACCCGGGGCGGGATTGAGCTGCTGCTGGAGGCGCTGTTGGCGCGGCTATGCGCACAGTTGCGGTTGGCCGGGCTGGGGGCGCGGCAGCTGACGCTGCTGGCCTTTCGGGTGGATGGCCAGGTGCAGGCGCTGGCAGTGGGCACTGGCCAGCCGAGCCGGCAGCCGCTGCATCTGCGCCGGTTGTTTGCCGAAAAGCTGGGGCGGCTGGAGCCTGAACTGGGCTTTGAGCGGCTGGCGCTGGAGGCGCATAGCACCCAGCCGATGGCGGTGACGGCGCAGGGCGCGCTGGGCATTGGTGGCCAGCGCGATGCTTCGGCGCGGGCCGAGGCGCTGGCGCAGCTGCTGGACCGGCTGGGGCAGCGGGTGCGGGTGCGGCGGGTGCGACCCCAGGCCAGCCATTGGCCGGAACGCGCCGTGGCGTCGCTGGACCCGCATGCCGCCGTGCCGCCGCCGCCGCCGGGCTGGGCGGCGCGCCCGGCCCCGGTGCTGCTGCTGCGCCGGCCCGAGGCGGTGGAGGCCATGGCGGCGCTGCCGGATGA
>CANFIE010000076.1 GCA_947446625.1 Acetobacteraceae bacterium
CGCATCGGCACGGCGGAACAGGCGCTGTGGGGCCCGCTGGCGCTCGCCGCCCGCCGCACGCAGCTTTAGAGGATCAGGCCGGCTCGCGGTCGCGCTCGGCCATCATGCGCTGATATGCCGGCCGGGCATGGCAGGCCGCCAGCCAGCGGTTCAGCGCCGGCGTGGCGGTGAACAACTCCGGCGCCGGCATGGCGTAGCGCACCACTTCCGCCACGTTGATATCCGCCACGGTAAACCGCCCGCCCACCAGCCAGGGCGATGCCGCCAACGCCGCCTCCAGCACCGCGAAGGGCGCCCGCAGCCCGGCAATGGCGGCCAGGGCGGCGGCCTCGTCGCGCTCAGCCGGCGGCTTGCCGGCGCGGTTGTACAGAATCTGAATGCTGTGCGGTTCCACCTCGGTCATCGCCCAAATGGCCCACATGCCCTGCAAGCCGTCCTCGGCCTGGTTCGCCGGCCCCAGCGCGCCGCCGTACTTCCGCGCCAGATACAGGTTGATTGCCAGCGACTCATTCAGCACCAGCCCATCATCCTCCAGCGACGGGATATGCCCATTCGGGTTCACCTTCAGGAAGGCCGGCGAGCGCGTGTTCAACGGCGCATCCGCCGCCAACGGGTCCGCCAGCCGATAACCCTGGATCACCGGCACCTGGCGGAATTCCAACCCGGCCTCATAGGCCAGCCAGATATTGCGCGAGGCGCGGGAGCGATGGACGCCATAGAGCGTGAGCATGGTGCGGGACCTTCAGCCTGAACACGCAACGCTAACCCAGCCGCCCCGCCCCGCGAAACCCCGCTTGACCCCAGCCCCGCCCGCGCCAGGATGCGCGCCATAACAACCCGAGGACACGCCATGACCAACATCCGCATTCTGGCCAAGGGGCTGGGCTTTCCCGAAGGCCCCGTGGCCCTGGCCGATGGCAGCGTCATCCTCGCTGAACTCAATGGCGGCCGCGTCACCCGCGTCACCGCTGAGGGCAGCGTCTCGCATCTCGGCGCCGCCGCGCACGGCCCCAACGGCCTGGCCTTCGGCCCCGATGGCGCGCTGTATTGCTGCGACAATGGCGGCAGCCGCTACGTGCCCGGCAGCTTCATGAGCCACGGCCCGTCAGACGACTACACCACCGGCATGATCACCCGGATCGACCCGAAGACCGGTGAGCGCCGCGTGCTCTACACCGAATGCAACGGCCACAAGCTCTCGGCCCCGAATGACCTGGTGTTCGACCGCCATGGCGGCTTCTACTTCACCGATCTCGGCAAGCGCTACGCTTATGGGCGCGACCATGGCGGGCTGTACTACGCCCTGCCGGATGGCTCCTCCATCAAGGAAATCGCCTACCCCATCATCACCGCCAACGGCGTCGGCCTCTCGCCGGATGAAAAGACCGTCTATGTCGCCGATACCGAGGCCGCCCGCCTCTGGGCGTTTGACCTGGAAGCTCCCGGCGTCATCCGCAAGGCGCCGTTCCCCTCGCCGCATGGCGGGCGCTTGGTCGCGCAAATGCCGTTCTTTGCGCGGTTCGACAGCCTGGGCGTGCTGGCCAGCGGCAACATCGCGGTTGCCACGCTCATCTCGGGGCATATCACGGTGTTCACGCCCGAAGGCGCCTTGGTGGAAATGCTGAAGATGCCCTGCATCTACCCCACCAACATCTGCTTCGGCGGCGCCGATATGCGCACCGCCTATGTCACCCTCTCCGCCGTTGGTGAACTGGCCATGATGCAATGGTCTGAACCCGGGCTGCGGCTGAACTTCCAGCAATAACCCGGGGTCTCGCTGCTACATCCGCAGGCCCAGCGCCTGCACCGCCGCCGTGTTTTCCGCCAGCAGGCGGGGCGCGGCGGCGGCGTAGTCGGCGCTGTTCAGGTAGGTGCGCGGCATGTCCAGCCGGTCCAGCACCGGCTGATGCTCAGCATCGAACAGCGCGGCCTTGAAGGCATCATGCAGCACGCGGATAACGCCCGCATCCATGCCCTTCGGCCCCACCAGCCCATAGGGCGAGGTCTGCGCGATATCGATGCCGCATTCGCGCAGCGTCGGCGCATTGGCAAAGCGCTTGATCCGCTCCACGCCAAAGGTCACCAGCAGCCGCAGATTGCCCGCCTGCACCAGCTCACCCCACAGGGTGGAAGCCGCCACTGCGTTCAACTGGTTGGCCATCAGCGCGGCAACATCGTCGCCACCACCGCGAAACGGCACATGCAGCCATTCCAGCCCACGCGCCCGCGCCACCTGTTCCATGGTGATGTGCTGCGTGGTGCCAACGCCCGCGGTGCCAAAGCTCACCTTGCCCGGGTTCGCCTTCACATGCGCCTCGAATTCCTGCCACGTATGCCAGGGTGAATCGCTGCGCACCACCACGCCGTAGGAATAGCCCACCAGCTGAATAATCCAGCTGAAGTCATCCGGAATGGTGTACGGCGCCCGCGCCATCATCGCCGGCATGCGGAAATTGGTGCCGTGCATCTGCGTCAGCATGTAGCCATCGCCACGCGCTTCCGCCGCCACGGTCTGCGCCCCCAGCATGCCACTGGCGCCGGCCTTGTTCTCAATGATGATGGACTGCCCCAGATGCCGCGACGCCAGGGGCGCCAGGCCGCGCAACTGGCTGTCGGCGGCGGCGCCGGCCAGCCACGGCACAATCAGCCGAATGGGCCGGTTGGGAAAGCCCGACTGCGCCAGCGCCGGCATGGCCAGCGCACTGCCCAGCAAGGCACGGCGAGACATCGTCATCATGGCGCCTGCTCCAATATCTCGCGCGTGCGGCTCACGCGGCTGCCCCAAACCCGGTTGAACTCCGCCACCATGCCGGCCAACGCGCTGGAGGACACCAGCGCATCCGCCTCAGCCACGCTGGCGAACTCGTAGAAGGCGAAGTGCACATCCGGGTCGGTGCGGTTCCAATACCGCCAGCCACGCAGCGCGCCGAAGGCTTCAATCGCCTGCGGCATATGCTCGGTGACGTACCAATGCTCGAATGCCGGGCGGTCATTGGCATCCGCCAGCACCGCCCGCACCATCAGGTATCCCTTGGCCATGGCTCAGCCCCCGCGCAGCGCCGGGGACTTCGCCTCGCGGAACTTGCCGCCCGCCTCGGCAATCTCGCGCAGCAGCGGTGCCGGCGCCCAGCGCGCACCGTAGCGCTGATGCCAGGCGGCAATCTGGTTGTACACCGCCTGCGCGCCAATCTCGTCGGCCCAGAACATCAGCCCGCCACGATAGCGCGGGAAGCCAAAGCCGTTCAGCCACATCACATCGATATCGCTGGCCCGCAGCGCCTTGCCCTCGGCCAGAATCTTGCAGGCCTCGTTCAAGGAAGCGAACAGCAGCCGCTGCAGAATCTCCTCATCGGTGAAGACCTTCTGCTCAATGCCAAGCTCGGCCGCCACTTCGGTGGCAATCTGGTCCACAATCGGGTCCGGATGCGGCGTGCGATCGCCCGGCTCATACCGATACCAGCCGGCGCCGGTCTTCTGGCCCTTGCGCCCCATCTCCACAATGCGGTCCGCCACGGGCCACTTGCGATAATTCGGGTCGGCGGCGGCGCGGCGCTTGCGCGTCATGTAGTTCACGTCCAGCCCGCTCAGGTCGTTCACCGCAAAGGGGCCCATCGGGTAGCCAAAGGCCACCATCACCCGGTCCACCTGTTCCGGCCGGGCGCCTTCCTCAATCATCAGGTTCTGCTCAAGCCCAAACGGAATGCGGCTCCGATTGGCCACGAAGCCATCGCAATTCCCGGCATAGGCGCTCACCTTGCCGATGGCGCGCCCCAGCTTCATCGCCGCTGCCATGGTGGCCGGCGCGGTCTTGGTACCCTCCACCACCTCGAACAGCTTCATCACATTGGCCGGCGCGAAGAAATGCGTGCCCGCCACCGCTTCCGGCCGCTGCGTGCTCTCGGCAATCTTGTCGATATCCAGCGCCGAGGAATTGGTGAACAGCAGCGCCCCCGGCTTCATCACCGCATCCAGCTTGCCGAACACCTCCTGCTTCACCGCCAGTTGCTCGAATACCGCCTCAATCACGGCATCGCACTGGGCAATGGCGTCGTAGCCCTCCACCGGGTCGATCAGCGCCAGGCGCTTGTCCATCTCGGCCTGGGTCAGGCTGCCGCGCTTCACGCTCACCGCGTAGTTGGCGCGAATCCGCTCCATGCCGCGCTCCAGCGCTTCCTGGGTCGCGTCCATCAGCTTCACCGGCAGGCCGTTATCGGCAAAGCTCATGGCAATGCCGCCGCCCATGGTGCCGGCGCCCACCACGGCCACATTGCCAATCTCCGGCGTGGCCACATCCTTCGGCACCTGCGGCAGCCGCGCCACTTCACGCTCAGCGAAAAACGCGTAGCGCAGCGCCCGCGCCTCGGGCGAGTTCTCCAACTCGGCAAACAGCTTGCGCTCCACCACCAGGCCTTCGGCGCAGGGCAGGGTGCAGGCGGCTTCCACCGCGGCAATGGCGCTGAACGGCGCCGGCTGGCCGCGCGACTTGCGCGCAATCGCCTTGCGCTGCGCCTCGAACATCCCGGCCTCGGCCACTGCCGGCGGCTTGTCGCTGATGCGCCGCACGCCCTTGCCGGCCACGCCCTTGGCGAAGGCAATCGCCTCGGCGCGCAAATCCTTGCCCGGGGTCAACTCATCCACAATCCCCAGCGCCTTGGCTTCCGGCGCCGGCACATGGCGGCCGCTCACAATCAGCTCCAGCGCCGCCTTGGCGCCCACAATGCGCGGCAGCCGCTGCGTGCCGCCGCCGCCGGGGATCACGCCAATCAGCACTTCCGGCAGGCCCACCTTGGCGCTGGCCACGGCAATGCGCCAGGTGCAGCACAGCGCGTGTTCCAGCCCGCCACCCAGGGCAAAGCCATGAATCGCCGCCACCACCGGCTTGCTGCACTGGTCCAGCGCGTCATAGCTGCGGCGCGTCGGCGTCTCGCGCTTGGTGCCAAAGCGGCGGATATCCGCCCCGGCAATGAAGCTGCGCCCGGCGCCGATCAGCACCAGCGCCTGCACCGTCGCATCGGCCTCGGCCTTGTCCACGCTGGCGATGATGCCTTCCGAGACGCCCGCGCCCAGTGCATTCACCGGGGGGTTGTCGATGGTGATGACCCCGATGCCATCAACCACCTCATACCGCACAACGTCCTGTTCGCTCATGGCGTCTCTCCCGCAATTCCGCCCATTGCATCCCATGCGCCGCCCGGGCGCAAGCGGGTGCCCGGTAGCCAAACGCCCCCAGTGCGGCGATGATGCGACCGAAACGCAGCCAGAGACGGGGAGACGGAGCATGGCGGAGTTCACGGGCAAGGTGGCATTGGTCACGGGCGCCAGCCGGGGCCTGGGCGAAGGCGTGGCCAAGGCGCTGGCGGCGGCCGGCGCTGCGGTGGTGCTGGTGGCCCGAGACGCCGCGGCGGTGGGCCAGGTGGCCGCCGAAATCACCGCGGCCGGCGGCAAGGCCCTGGCCATCGGCGCCGATGTCTCAGACTACGCCACCACCGAAAAGCTGGTGGCCGAAACCCGCGCCCGCTTCGGCGGCCTGGATATCCTGGTCAACAATGCCGGCGTCATCGAACCCATCGCCGAGGTCGCCACCTCCGACCCCGCTGCCTGGGCGCGCAACATCAACATCAACCTGGTCGGCCCCTACAACGCCGTGCGCGCGGCGCTGCCGGGCATGCTGGCGCAGGGCGGCGGCACCATCGTCAACGTCTCCTCCGGCGCCGCCTACCGCCCGCTGGAGGGCTGGAGCGCCTATTGCTCCGGTAAGGCCGGGCTATGGATGTTCAGCCGCGCCATTGATCTCGAAAACCGCGCCCAGGGCATCCGCGTCTTCGGCTTCTCCCCCGGCACCATCGACACCGAAATGCAGGTGAAGATCCGCGCCTCGGGCATGAACGTCATCAGCAAAATCCCGCGTGGCGACCTGCTGCCGGTGAGCCACGCCGTTCGCGGCCTGGTCTATCTCTGCGGCCCGGCGGCGGATGACATCATCGGCACCGACGCGTCGATGCGCGACGACGCCTTCCGCGCCCGCCTCGGCCTGTAGGAGCAAGCACCGTGCACGTCGGCGTCTTCTACTTCCCCACCGCATACGGCATCGCCCCGGGTGAACTCGGCGCGGCACTGGAAGCGCGTGGCTTCGAGAGCCTGTTCGTCTGCGAACACACCCATATCCCGGCCTCGCGCCGCAGCCCCTTTCCGGGCGGCGGCGAACTGCCCAAGCGCTATTCCCACACCTACGACCCCTTCGTGGCGCTGGCCTTCGCCGCCGCCGCAACGAAGAAGCTCATGCTCGGCACCGGCGTCTGCCTGGTGCCGCAGCGCGACCCCATCATCACCGCCAAATCCGTCGCCAGCGTGGAACGGCTGGCCGGTGGCCGTTTCACCTTCGGCATCGGCGGCGGCTGGAACGTGGAGGAAATGGAAAACCACGGCGCCCATTACCCCACGCGCTTCAAGCTGCTGCGTGAACGCATGCTGGCCATGCGCGAATTGTGGACGCAGGAGGAAGCCAGCTTCCACGGCGAGTTCGTCAACTTCGACAAGGTCTGGATGCACCCCAAGCCGCTCGGCCACATCCCCGTGGTGCTGGGCGGCGAAACCGACCACACGCTGAAGCGGGTGGTGGAATTCTGCGACGGCTGGTTCCCCCGTGCCGGTGTGGGCTTCGACCCCGCCGCCGCCGTGGCCCGGCTGCACGCCTACGCCAACAAAGCCGGCCGCGCGCCCGCCAGCCTCTCCACCACCGTATTCCGCGCCCCGGCGGACGCCGCCGCCCTGGCTGGCTACCGCGCCGCCGGCATCAACCGCGTGCTGCTGGAAGTGCCGGACCTCGACCGAGACGGCATCCTGCGCCGGCTCGACGAACTCGCGCCGCTGACCCGGCCATGAAGGTCGCGCTCGGCCTCGGCCTGGCCGAATACCCCTTCGCCAGCGCCCAAGGGTTCTGGCGCTGGGTGGATTTGTGCGAACAGGCCGGCGCCGACAGCCTGTGGCAGACCGACCGCCTGATCAGCCGCGTGCCGATCCTGGAATCGATGACCATGCTGGCCGCACTGGCCGGCCGCACGCGCAAGATGAAGTTCGGCATGAACGTCGTCTCCCTGGCGCTGCGGGACCCGGTGCTGGTGGCCAAGCAATGCGCCACCATCGACGTTCTCAGCGAAGGCCGGCTGCTCCCCGCCTTCGGCATTGGCAGCCCGCAGGGCACCGAATGGGCGGCGATGAACATCAGCACCAAGACCCGCGGCGCCGTCACCGACGAAGCCCTGGAAATCATCACCCGGCTTTGGCGCGAGGAAGGCGTGGACTTCTCCGGCCAGCACTTCACCCTGCGCAACGCCAGCATCGCGCCGCGCCCGGTGCAGCCCAACCTGCCGGTCTGGATCGGCGGTGCCTCGCCCGCCGCCATCCGCCGTACCGCGCGCTGGGGTACCGGCTGGCAGGCCGGCGCAGAGACTCCGGAGGAAATCGCCCCCATCCTGGCCGCCATCCGCACCGCCGCCGCTGAAGCCGGGCGCGAGATTGACGAGGACCACTACGGCGCCGGCTTCAATTTCTGGCTGGGCGAGGCGACCGACCCGGAACCCGCCGCCGCCATGGCCGCCTACGCCAAGCGCACTGGCCGAGACCCGGCACGCGGTTTCGTCATTGGCGATGCCGCCACCATCTTCGCCCGCATCCAGGCCTATGTTGCCGCTGGCATCACCAAATTCGTCCTGCGCCCGGTAGGGCAGGGCGACGCGGCGCCGCTCGCGCAGACCCGCCTGTTGCTTGAGCAGGTGCTGCCCCTGGTGGCAGCCCGCTGGCCACGCAAATAGCATCTTGCAGCGCAGCAATTCGGCCCCGCCTCACGCTTTCGTGAGGTGCCGGCCACCCCTACCCATCATGGCAGGGAATGGGTTAACCTCACGCGGAACGTTTGGCCCCGCTTGGGGCGTCGAGGGGGCGAAATGGCAAAGCTGAACATCAATGGCCGCGTGCATGACCTGAAGGTTGATGGCGATACGCCCCTGCTCTGGGCATTGCGTGAGGCCGCCGGCCTGACCGGCACCAAGTATGGCTGCGGCGTGGCCCAGTGCGGCGCCTGCACGGTGCATGTCGATGGCGCCGCCGTGCGCTCCTGCGCCACCCCGGTCTCGTCCTTCACCGAGGCGCAGAAGATCGTCACCATCGAAGGCCTGGCCCCCAACGGCAACCACCCGCTGCAACAGGCCTGGGTGGCGCTGGACGTGCCGCAATGCGGCTATTGCCAGTCCGGCATGCTCATGGCCGCCGCCGCGCTGCTGAAGGACAAGCCCCGCCCCACCGAGGCCGAAATCCGCGAGACGGTCACCAATATCTGCCGCTGCGGCACCTACAACCGGGTGGTTGCCGGCATTCAACGCGCCAGCGGCCAAACCGGCGCGCGCGGCTAACGGGAGGATCGGACCATGACGCAGCAGATCACCGCCACCCGTCGCGGCTTCCTCGCCACGGTTTCCGCCGGGCTTGGTGCCTTCACCCTCGGCTTCCCGATTCATGAGGCCGACGCCCAGCTTGCCGCCACCACGCCCGAGATCAACGCCTGGGTGGTCATCAAGCCGGACAACACCATCGTCATCCGCATCGCGCGGTCCGAGATGGGGCAGGGCACGCTGACCGGCCTGGCCCAGCTGGTGGCCGAGGAACTCAACGCCGACTGGTCGAAGGTCACCACCGAATACCCCACCCCGGGGCAGAACCTGGCCCGCAACCGCGTCTGGGGAGACTTCTCCACCGGTGGCAGCCGCGGCATTCGTGAATCCAACGAATACGTCCGCAAGGGTGGCGCCGCCGCCCGCATGATGCTGGTGCAGGCCGCCGCCGCCGCCTGGAACGTGCCGGTGGCCGAATGCCGCGCCGTGAACAGCACGGTGATGCACAGCGCCACGCGCCGCACCGCCACCTACGGCAGCCTGGCCGCCGCCGCCGCCCGCCTCACCCCGCCCACCGATGTGCCGCTGCGCGACCCGAAGGACTGGTCCATTGCCGGCAAGCCGCTGCCGCGGCTGGACACGGTGGACAAGACCAACGGCAAGCAGGTCTACGGCATCGACCTCAAGATGCCCGGCATGCTCAACGCCGCCATTCGCGACTGCCCGGTGTTCGGCGGCAAGGTCAAAAGCTTCAACGCCGCCGCCGCCATGGCCCGCCCGGGCGTGAAGAAGGTGGTGCGCGTTGGCGAAACCGCCGTGGCCGTGGTGGCCGAGCATTGGTGGCAGGCGCACAAGGCGCTGGATGCCCTGGCCATCCAGTGGGATGAAGGCCCCAATGCCGGCGTCTCCTCCGCCACCATCGCCGCCATGCTGAATGAAGGCCTGACCGCCGAGGCCGCCTTTGTTGGCAACAGCAATGGCGACGCCAAGGACGCCCTGGCCAAGTCCAGCCGCAAGGTGGAAGCCACCTATGGCTTCCCGTTCCAGAACCACGCCACCATGGAGCCGATGAACGCCACGGCGGTCTGGCGGCCGGAGCGTTGCGAGGTCTGGTGCCCGACGCAGAATGGCGAAGCCTCGCTGGCCGCCGCCGCCGAGGCCGCCGGCCTGCGCCCGCAGCAATGCGAAGTGCACAAGGTGCATCTGGGCGGCGGCTTCGGCCGGCGCGGCTGGCAGGATTTCGTCCGCCAGGCCGTCACCATCGCCAAGGAAATGCCGGGCACGCCCATCAAGCTGCTCTGGTCGCGTGAGGAGGACATGCTGCATGGCCGCTATCACCCGGTCACCGCCTGCAAGCTGACCGCCGGCCTGGACGCCGCCGGCAACCTGGAGGCGCTGCATATCCGCATCTCCGGCCAGTCCATCATCGCCGGCATTGCCCCGCAGATGCTGCAGGGCGGCATGGACAGCCGCGTGTTCCAGGGCCTGGCCAAGGGCGGCAATGAGTTCACCTTCGGCTATGGCGTGCCGCATCTGCTCATCGACCACGCCATGCGCAACCCGCCGGTGCCGCCGGGCTTCTGGCGCGGCGTGAACCTGAACCAGAACGCCGTCTATATCGAATGCTTCATCGACGAACTGGCGCATGCCGCCGGCAAGGACGCGCTGGAATTCCGCCGCGCCATGCTGCGCGGGGCACCGAAGCAACTGGCGGTGCTGAACGCGGTTGCCGAGAAGGGCAACTGGGGCAAGCCGGCCCCGGCCGGGCATCATCGCGGCCTGGCCGCCATCATGGGCTATGGCAGCTATGTTGCCGCCTGCGCGGAGGTTTCGGTCAGCCGCGCCGGTGAACTGAAGGTGCACAAGATCACCGCCGCCACCGACCCCGGCCATGCCGTCAACCCGCAGCAGATCGCGGCGCAGATCGAAGGCAGCTTCGCCTACGGCCTGACCGCGCTGATGCATGGCGAGATCACCATCAAGGGCGGCCGTGTCGAGCAGGAGAATTTCGACACCTACCCGATCATGCGGATGGACGAGATGCCGGCCGTGGAAAGCATTGTCATGCCCTCCGGTGGTTTCTGGGGTGGCGTGGGCGAACCCACCATCGCGGTGGCCGCCCCGGCGGTGATGAACGCCATCTTCCGCGCCACCGGCAAGCGCATTCGCCACCTGCCGCTGAAGCAGGCCGATCTGCGCCACGGCTGATGCGGCTGGCGCTGTTCCTGGCGCTGCTGCTGGCGGGGCCGGCCCTGGCCGCTCCCCCGCCACCCGGCGCCACCGCCTGTTCCGGCTGCCACGCGCAGCCGGCGCGGGCGGGCGCCGCCATTCCTGCCCTGCATGGCCGCCCGGCGGCGGAGATCACCGCCGCCATGCTGGCCTTCCGCCGCGGAGAACGCCCCGCCACGGTCATGGACCGCATCGCCAAGGGCTTCACCGAAGCGGAAATCCCCGCCATCTCCGCCTGGTTGGCGGCGCAGCCATGAACACCCGTCGCACCTTGCTGACCGGCGCCGCCGCGCTGCTGGCCGCGCCCGTATTCGCCCAGGCCAAGCCCAAGGTGGTGGTGGTTGGCGGCGGTTTCGCCGGTGCCTCGGCCGCTCGCGCCCTGCATGCGGCGGGCATGGCGGCAACGCTGGTGGAGCCGCAAACCACCTACACCGCCTGTCCCTTCAGCAATGCCGTCCTGGTCGGCCTGCGCGAGATCGAGGCGCAGCGCTTCGGCTATGCCGCCATCCGCCGCCACGGCGTCACGGTGCTTCATCAGGCCGCGACAGCGGTGGAGGCCGATGCCCGCCGCGTGACGCTGGCTGACGGCACCACGCTGCCCTACGACCGCCTTCTGCTGGCCCCTGGCATTGAACTGAATTACGAAGCCTTGCCCGGCTACAGCGCCACGGTGGCCGAGGCCATGCCGCATGCCTGGCAGGCCGGCGCGCAAACCCTGCTGCTGCGCCAGCAACTCCACGCCATGGCCGATGGCGGCACCGTCATCATGTCGGTCCCTGCCAACCCCTATCGCTGCCCGCCCGGTCCCTATGAGCGCGCCAGCCTCATCGCCCATTACCTGAAGACCCATAAGCCGCGCAGCAAGCTGCTGGTGCTGGACGCCAAGGACGCCTTCTCCAAGCAGCGCCTGTTCGAGGCCGCCTGGAAGCAGCTCTACCCCGGCCTGCTGGAACATGTCCCGCTCTCGGCCGGCGGCAAGGTCACTTCGGTGGAAGCCGCGACCCGCACCTTCAAGACCGAATTCGGCGACCACACCGCCAGCGTCGCCAATGTCATCCCGCCGCAGCGCGCCGGGCGCATCGCCCAGCAGGCCGGCGTGGCCGACCGCTCCGGCTGGTGCCCGATAGACCCGGTGAGCTTTGAGAGCCGCCTCAAGCCCGGCATCCATGTCATCGGAGACGCTGCCGTGGCTGGCGCC
>CANFIE010000077.1 GCA_947446625.1 Acetobacteraceae bacterium
CCGAACATCGCCGCCCCGCCAAAACCCGCCGCTTGCCCCGGCGCGGCGGCCCGCGTTACCCAGTTTGGGGAATGATCAAATACATCGGCTCCAAACGCGCCCTGCTGCCGCAAATCCTGGCCGCCATCGCCGGCGTGCTGCCGCCGGGCCGGCCCGGTGGCGCCACGGTGCTGGACTTGTTCTCGGGCACCGCCCGCGTCGGCCATGCACTCAAGGGCGCCGGCTACCGCGTGCTGGCCAATGACCACAACGCCTACGCCCATACCCTGGCCACCTGCTACGTCCAGGCCGATGCCGAGACCTGGGCCGAACCCGCCCGCCGCATCATCGCCGACCTCAACCGCCTGCCCGGCGAACACGGCTGGTTCACCGAGACCTATTGCGTCGAAAGCCGCTACCTCCACCCCAGCAACGGCGCCCGGGTGGAAGCCATGCGCAACGCCATCGCCGCCCTGGCCGCCCCGCCGGAATTGCAGGCCGTGCTGCTCACCGCCCTGCTGGAAGCCGCCGACCGCGTGGACAGCACCGCCGGCCTGCAAATGGCCTACATGAAGCAATGGGCCCCGCGCGCCCTGCGCCCCCTTGAACTCCGCCTGCCCGCCATGCACCCCCGCCCCGCCGTCGGCCCCTGCGAAGCCACCTGCGCCGATGCCGAGGAGGCCGCCGCCGCCGCCAGCTGCGACCTGGCTTACCTCGACCCGCCCTACAACCAGCACAGCTACCTGCGGAACTACCATGTGTGGGAAACCCTGGTGCGCTGGGACGCACCCGAGACCTACGGCATTGCCCGCAAGCGGCTGGACTGCCGCACCCGCATCTCGGCCTTCAACAGCAAGCCCGGCATCGGCCCGGCCCTGGCCCGCACCATCGCGGCGCTCAAGGCGCCCATCCTACTGGTCTCCTTCAGCGACGAAGGCTTCATCAAGCGCGCCGCGCTGGAAGCCATGCTCGGCGCCCGACCCCATCTCAGCGTGCTGGAGATTCCCTATGGCCGCTATGTCGGCGCCAAAATCGGCATCCACAATCCCAAGGGTGAAAAGGTCGGCACCGTGGGCCGGCTGAACAATATCGAATACCTGTTCCTGGCCAGCGACCGCCCGCTGCCCCTGCCCGCCAGCCTGGTGGCGGCATGAGGCGGGTTTCCTCCCCCCGCGGCGTCGCCCTGCTGCTGGGTGTGGCGCAAACCCTGGCCTGGGGCAGCACCTACTACCTGCCCGCGGTGCTCGCCCCGGTGGTGGTCGCAGACCTCGGCGCCGAGCCTTTCCTGGTCTATGGCGCCTTCTCGGTCGCCATGCTCATCGCCGGCCTGGCCGCCCCGGCGGTGGGGCGCCGCATTCAAAAGCTGGGCGGCCGCCCGGTGCTGGTCGCCTCCAGCCTGGTGCTTTCCGCCGGCCTGGTGCTGCTGGCCCTGCTGCCCGGGCTGTGGGGCTGGTGCCTGGCCTGGGTCGTGCTGGGCTTCGGCATGGCGCTGGGCCTGTATGAGGCTGCCTTCGCCACCCTCGGCATGCTCTACGGCAAGGAAGCCCGGCGCCCGATCACCATGGTCACGCTCTGCGCCGGCTTCGCCAGCACCTGGGGCTGGCCGGCCAGCGCGGCGCTGGTGCCGCTGCTGGGCTGGCGCGGCACCGCCCTGGCCTATGTGGCACTGAACCTGCTCTGCGTGCTGCCGCTGTACCTGCTGCTGCCCACCCAGCCACCAGCCCCGGCCAGCGCTGCCAAGGCCCAGGCCGAGCCAGCCCCGCCCGGCGCCCGCCGCACCTTCACCATGCTGGCGGTGTTCTTCACCCTCCGCTCCATCATTTCCGGCGCCGTCGCTGTGCATTTCGTGGCGCTGTTCGGCGGGCTTGGGCTGGGGGTTGCGGCCGCCGTGGCGGTGGGCGCCTTGCAGGGGCCGTCTCAGGTGGGCGGCCGGCTGCTGGAATTCACCCTGGGCGAGCGCACCCATCCGCTGATTGTCGCCAAGGTGGGCGCCCTGCTGCTGCCGCTGGGCGTGGCCGCGCTGCTGCTGGTGCCGGATGGCCAGCGTGAATGGGCCGCCGCGCTGTTCATGCTCACCTATGGCGCCAGCAACGGCATCCTCACCATCAGCAAGGGGCAGGTGCCGCTGGTGCTGTTCGGCCCCCGGCAATACCCGGTGCTGATGGGCAAGCTGACCCTGCCGATGCTGGTGGCCCAGGCCCTGGCGCCCACCCTGGCGGCGCCACTGGTGGCCACGCTGCCGGCCAGCGCCAGCTTCGGCGTTATCCTGGTGCTTTCGGTCCTGGCGCTGGGGTGTTTGCTGCCGCTGCGGGTTCCACCGGGTCCGCCCGAGGATGCGCCCGCCGCCAGGTAGCCAGCAGGCTGGCGGCATCCACCGCCGTGTAGCGCTGGGTGGTGGAAAGGCTGGCATGGCCCAGCAATTCCTGAATGGCGCGCAAATCCGCCCCGCCGCCCAGCAGATGCGTGGCGAAGGAATGCCGCAGCGCATGCGGCGTGGCGTGTTCCGGCAGCCCGGCCAGCCGGCGCCAGTTCCGCAGAGACTTCTGCGCCACCGCCGGGTCCAGCCGGGCACCGCGCGCCCCGATGAACAGCGGCGCCTCCGGCCCGGCCCCGGCGCGATAGGGCAGGTAGGCGGCAATGGCGGCGCGCACCTTGGGCAGCACCGGCACCAGGCGCGGCTTGCCGCCCTTGCCCAGCACCCGCAGCGCCGCCTCCCCGCCCTCGGCGGGGGCATCGGCCAGGTTCAGCGCCAGTGCCTCGGAAAGCCGCAGCCCGCAGCCATACAGCAAGGTGAACAGCGCCACATCGCGCGCCGCCTGCATGGCCGGCAGTTCGGCATGGTCGGGGTGGTGCACGTCACCAACATTCGCCGCCAGGTCCAGCGCCTGCTCGGCATTCAGGGCGCGGGGCACCGGGGGTTTCAGGCGCGGGCCGCGCAGGCCCAGCAGCGCGGTGCTGGGCAGGCCATGGTGCCGCGCCAGCCAACGCAGAAACCCCCGCACGCTGGCCAACTGCCGGGCGCGGCTGGCATTGCCCAGGCCAGCGGCGGCGCGGGCGCCCAGAAAGGCGCGGATATCGGCGGGGCGGAGTTCGGCCAGGTTGGGCTCACCGCCCTGGTGCTGGGTGAGGAAATGCAGGAAATCCCCAAGGTCGCGGCCATAGGCTTCCAGCGTATTCGCGGCGGCGCGGCGTTCCCCGGCCAGCCAGGCCAGGTATTGGCCGCGCGCCTCGGTCGCCAGCATCACCGCGCCAGGGCGGCGGCCACCACGCGGCCCAGAAAGGCCAGGGTGGCGGTGCCGTGCCGCGCCGGCAGGGCGGCGGGGTCGCGGGCGCCCAGCGTCAGCAGCACCGGCTCGCCGGTCCAGACCGGCACGCGGGCCAGGGCGTCGCGCTTCACCAGCGGGGCGGCTTCCTGGTGCAGCAACTCACGCTCGGTGGGGTTGGCGCGCACCACGGCTTCCTTGCCGCCGGGCAGCAGCCGGGCCAGGGCACCGGTGGGCAGTTTATGAATACCGCGCCGGTCGGGGCGCTCGGCCAGCAGGGTGCAGGTTTCCACCCCCAGCAGCGCCGGCAATTCCTGGGTGACAACCTCCAGCAGGTCGCCACCGCGCATCAGCGCCAGCACCGCCAGCCGTACCCGAATGGCCAGCCCCTGGTTGGCCCGGCCGGCCGAGAGCGCGGCTTCCATCTCGGCTTCCAGCCCGCGCAGATGCCGCCGCTCGGCATTCAGCATGGCGGCCATGTGGTCCGCCATGCGGTCGCCATGCACCCGCCGGGGCGGCGCCAGGTCGCGGTACAGCGCCGGGCGTTCCGCCAGAAAATGCGGGTTGGCGCGCAAAAACGCCTCCACCGCCGCCGCAGCCGGCAAGGAATCCGGCTCGCAGCCGTTCTCGCAGACCAGGCGGCGGGGCTGGGTCACAGGATGCTCTGGCCGGTCTTCTTCCAGTCGGCCAGGAAGGCTTCCAGGCCACGGTCGGTCAGCGGGTGCTTCAGCAGCTGGCGAATCACGGCCGGCGGCAGCGTGGCCACATGCGCGCCCAGCTTGGCGGACTGAATGAGGTGGATGGGGTGGCGGATGGAAGCCACCAGCACCTCGGTGGTGAAATCCGGGTAGTTGGCATAGATCTCAACGATCTCGGCGATGAGTTCCAGGCCGTCCTGGCCGATATCATCCAGCCGGCCGACGAAGGGCGAGATGAAGGTGGCGCCGGCCTTGGCCGCCAGAATGGCCTGCCCCGCGGAGAAGCAGAGCGTGACGTTGACCTGGGTGCCTTCCGAGGACAGCGTCTTGCAGGTGCGCAGCCCGGCTTCGGTCAACGGCACCTTGACGCAGACATTCGCCGCGATCTGGCGCAGAAAGCGCCCCTCGGCCAGCATGCCCTCATATTCGGTGGCGGTGACTTCGGCGGAGACGGGGCCCGGGGTGATGGCGCAGATTTCGGCAATCACCTCGGCCATGTTGCGGCCGGACTTGGCGATGAGGCTGGGATTGGTGGTCACGCCATCAACCATGCCAAGTTCCACCAACGAACGGATGTCGGCGACTTCGGCGGTATCAACGAAAAACTTCATGTGGAGACAACCTTCGGCAATGAATTTCGGCGCCCGTTCGCGGCCGTATCTGGGGCCAGCTTAGCCCATGGCGCCCCCTGCCGGAAAGCATCGTGGCCTGCTGGACACGCTAACCGTGGCCGAGCGGCCACGGGTGCGCGTGATGTTGCCGCTGCCACTGGCCGGCGCCTACGACTACCGCGTGCCGCCCGAGCTGGATCTGGCACCGGGCGATGTGGTGACCGTGCCGCTGGGGCAACGTGAAGTCTTCGGCGTGGTGTGGGACCCGTTGCCCGAGGCTTCCGGCGTGGCCGAGCACCGGCTGAAACCAGTATTGGCCCGGCGCGACGTGCCACCAATGACCGCGACGCTGCGCCGCTTCATCGACTGGGTGGCGGCCTATACGCTCAGTCCGCCCGGCGCGGTGCTGCGCATGGCGCTGAGCGCGCCCGGTGCCTTCGACCCCGCCGAGCCACGCGCCGGCTGGATGCTGGCGCCACCGGGCAACAGCCAGCCCCGGTTGACGCCAGAACGCCGCCGCGTGCTGGCGGCGCTGCAACCAGGCCAGGTGCTGGCCGGACCCAGGCTGGCCGAGGCGGCCGGGGTTTCCAGCGGCGTGCTGCGCGGCATGGCCGAGAATGGGCTGCTGCGCCCTGCCCTGCTGGCACACGGCCCGCGCTTCGCCCCGCCCGACCCTGACCACCCCGGCCCGGTATTGGCCGGGCCGCAGGCCGAGGCCGGGGCGGCGCTCTGCGCCCGGGTGGCGGCACGAGCCTTTGGCGTCACGCTGCTGAGCGGCGTGACCGGTTCCGGCAAGACCGAGGTGTATTTCGACGCCGTGGCCGAATGCCTGCGCCAGGGCCGCCAGGCGCTGGTGCTGCTGCCGGAGATTGCGCTTTCCGCCCAATGGCTGGACCGCTTCCGCGCCCGCTTCGGCGTGGCCCCGGCGCTGTGGCATTCCGAGCTTTCACCCAAGACCCGGCGCGACACCTGGCGCGCCGTGGCCGAGGGCGAGGTGGGCGTGCTGGTGGGCGCACGCTCGGCGCTGTTCCTGCCCTTCCCTGACCTTGGCCTGGTGGTGGTGGATGAGGAGCACGAGACCGCCTTCAAGCAGGAGGAAGGCGTGATCTACCATGCACGCGACATGGCCGTGGTGCGGGCGCGCATTGCCGCCGCCGCCTGCGTGCTGGTCAGCGCCACGCCCAGCCTGGAAAGCCTGACCAATGCCGAGGCCGGGCGCTACGCCCTGCAACACCTGCCCAGCCGGCATGGCGGCGCCACCCTGCCCAAGGTGCGGGCGGTGGATTTGCGCGTGCATGCGCCGGAACGCGGCAAGTTCCTGTCTCCCCCGTTGGTGGCGGCGGTAACGGCCACGCTGGCGCGGGGGGAACAGGCCATGCTGTTCCTCAACCGCCGTGGCTATGCCCCGCTGACGCTGTGCCGCGCCTGTGGCCACCGCATGCGCTGCCCGAACTGCACCGCCTGGCTGGTGGAGCACCGGGCGCAGCGGCGGCTGACCTGCCACCATTGCGGCCATGTGGAAGCCCCGCCCACCGCCTGCCCGGAATGCGCGGCGGAACACAGCCTGACCGCCGTGGGGCCCGGCGTGGAACGTGTGCAGGAGGAAGCCGCCGCGCTATGGCCCGAGGCGCGACGCCTGGTGATGGCCAGCGACAACATCCAGGGCCCGGCCGCCGCCGCCGCCGCCGCCGAGCAGATTTCCCGCCGCAGCGTGGACCTCATCATCGGCACGCAGATTGTGGCCAAGGGCTGGCATTTTCCGCATCTCACCCTGGTGGGCGTGGTGGATGCGGACCTTGGCCTGGCCGGTGGCGATTTGCGCGCGGCGGAGCGCACCGTGCAGCTGCTGCATCAGGTGGCCGGCCGGGCCGGCCGGGCCGAGGCACCGGGCGAGGTGCTGTTGCAGAGCTTTTCGCCCGACCACCCGGTGATGCAGGCGCTGGAGAGCAACGACCTGGATGCCTTCATGATCGCCGAGGCCGAGATGCGCCGGCCCGGGCATTGGCCGCCCTTTGGCCGCCTGGCGGCGCTGATTGTGAGCAGCGAGGATGAACGCACCGCCGAGCGCCTGGCACGCGACCTGGGGCTGGCAGCGCCGAGTGGCGACGGCGTGCAGGTGCTGGGGCCGGCGCCCGCCCCCCTGGCCCTGCTGCGCGGACGGCATCGGCATCGGCTGCTGCTGAAGTGCCGGCGCGACATTGCCGTGCAACCGCTGCTGCGCGAATGGCTGGCCAAGGTGGAAGTGCCGGGGACCGCCCGGCTTCAGGTGGATGTGGACCCGGTGGGCTTCATGTAGCCGGGCCGGCCGCCGCCGCCACGTTGCGCCCCGGGGTGGTGCCACCCGCGGGGCCACCGCCCTCGGCCTCGGCTTCCGGCGTGGCCAGCGCAGCCTCGATGGCGCGGCGCAGGCCGGCCAGCTTGCGCTCGTTCTCCACCTTCATGCCAAAGATGTCCTTCACGTAGAACACGTCCACCGCGCGCACGCCGTAGGTGGTGATGTGCGCACTGGCAATTTGCAGCCCCTGGTCGCTGATGGCGGCGGTCACGTCATGCAGCAGGCCGGGGCGGTCGCGGCCATTCAGTTCAATGACCGTGTGGGTGTTGCTGGCGTGGTTGTCGAACACCACGCGGGGCGGCACCGTCACGGCGCGCAGCCGGGCGGGTTCGCGCCGCACCTTCAGGATTTCACGCTTCAGCCGCAGCCGGCCCGAGAGCGCTTGCTCGATGAGGACGGAGAGCTTGGCGAGGCGGTGCGGTTGGTCGAACGCGCCACCGGCGGCGTCCTGCACCCAGAAGGTATCCAGCGCCATGCCGTTCTGCAGCGTGTGGATGCGCGCATCCACAATGCTGGCGCCAGCCACGGCCAGGGCGCCGGCCATGCGGCTGAACAGCCCGGGATGGTCGGCGGCATAGACCGTCACCTCGGTGACGGCGCGTTGGTCCAGCACGCGGGTGCGCACCGTCAGCGGCGCGTCATTGCGCTCAGCGTCACGGATCAGGCTGGCGTGGCGGGCGTGGGTTTCGGAATCGAATGAGAGCCAGTAGCCGGGGTAGCCCAGGCCCAGGAAGTGGTCGATCTCGGGCTGCGGCCAGCCATGCAGCATGGCGGCGGCGGCTTCGCGGGCGCGGGCCACGCGCACATCGCGCTCGGGCACTGAAAGCCCACCGGCCAGCACCTCGGCCACGCGCCAATACACCTCGCGCAGCAGCGTGGCCTTCCAGCCATTCCACACCTTGGCCGAAACGGCGCGCATGTCAGCCACCGTCAGCACCAGCAGCAGGCGCAGTCGTTCCGGGCTTTGCACCAGGTCGGCAATGTCGAGGATGGTCTTGGGGTCCTCGATGTCGCGCTTGAAGGCGGTTTGGCTGACCAGCAAATGATGCAGCACCAGCCAGGAAACCGTCTCGGTCTCCTCCGGCGTCAGCCCCAGCTTGGGGCAGACATCCTGGGCAATGCGGGCGCCGAGTTCGGAATGGTCGCCGCCGCGGCCCTTGGCGATGTCGTGCAGCATGGCGGCCACATACAGCGCGCGGCGCGACTGCACCTGGCCGATGAGTTCGCTGGCCACCGGCGCCACTTCCGCCAGGCCGCCGCCTTCCAGCCGTTGCAGATTGTCGATCACCTCGATCGTGTGCTCATCCACGGTGAACACATGGTAGGTGTCGAACTGCATCAGCCCGACGATGCGGGCCCATTCCGGTACGAAACGGCTGAAGAAGCCGGTCTCGTTCATGATGCGCAGCCACACCGCCGCATCCTTGCCGCAGAGCAGGTCAAGGAACAGCGTATTGGCTTCCTCCTGCCCACGCAGGCGCACGGCATGGTGCGAATGGCGGATCATGGCCCGCATGGCCAGCGGATGGATCTCCAGCCGGCGGTCACGCGCCGCCTTCAGGATCCGCAGCATCAGGATGGGTTCCTGGGCGAAGTCCCGGTTTGGCGGGGCAGCCACCAGCTTGCCATCAGCGAAGGCCAGCCCGGCCTCGGCCAGCCCCTTGTCGCCCAGCTTGCGCCCCACGGGCGGGCCCAGCGCGGCGCGTTCAATCGCCGGCTCCAGCACGCGGGAAAGCCGGGCCACGTCACGCACCGTCAGGAACAGGTGCTTCATGAAGCGCTCAACGCCATCTTGCCGGCCGCGCGGGGTGTAGCCCATGCGGGCGCCCACCACGGGTTGCAGATCGAACGTCAGGCGTTCCTCGGCCCGGCCGGTAACCAGGTGCAGGTGGAAGCGCACGGTCCACAGGAAGTTCCAGGCGCGGCGGATGGTGCGCGCCTCATGGTCGGCCAGCAGACCGCCGCCGGGGCTGTCCGGCCCCACCAGTTCCGGCATGCGCTGGGTGCCAAAGGCGTAGCGCGCCAGCCAGTACAGGGTTTGCAGGTCGCGCAGGCCGCCGCGACCTTCCTTGATGTGCGGTTCCACCAGATAGGGGCTGTCGCCATACTTGGCGTGGCGCGCCACGCGCTCAGCCCGCTTGGCGGTGAGGAAGGTGTTGACGCCGCGTTCCTGGCAGAGCTTGACGAAAGCCTTGCGGAAATTGTCGAAGGCCGGGCGTTCACCAGCCAGGAAGCGGGCATCCACCAACGCCGTCATGATGGTGACGTCCTTGGTGGCTTCCTCCAGGCAGTCCTTCACGCTGCGGGTGGCGTGGCCCACCTTCAGCCCCAGATCCCACAGCATGTAGAGGATGAACTCCACACTGCGCTGGGCGCGGCTGCCGGCATTGGCTTCGCTGAGGAAGAGCAGGTCGATATCCGAATACGGCGCCAGCACGCCACGGCCATAGCCGCCGGTAGCCACCAGGGCAAAGGGCGCCTCGCGCTCCTCGGCCGCGCCACGCGGCGGGTTCATCGCCAGGGCGTATTGGTAGATGGAGGTGGTGACGCCATCCAGGAAGTTGGCCAGCCACCGCGCCGCCGCCAGGCCGCTCAGCTCATGCGCCTCAAACGCTACCTGCACGCCACCCTGGATGCGGCCGAGATGCCGGCGCAGCAAGGCCAGCGCGGCGTCGCGCGCAATCGGGCCGGTGCCGCCTTCGCCCGGGGGGCCAAGCAGTTCAGCCAACAAGGGCGGCAGAGCGGCGGGAAGGCCAGCAATGCTGGCCGGAAGGTCCGCCGGCGCACGCGCCGGGAAAGCAGCCTCAGAGGTCATCCCTGGGAGCCTAATCGGTATCAAGCCTCTGTGACAGCACCCGTTAGCATTGATTTTAGACGCCAGAGCGCTTCCTGCGCCTGCCGTGGCGAGAGTGCATCAAGGTCCAGCGCCGCCAGGGCCGCTTCCACCGCGCCAGGAGCGGCGCCAGCGGCAGGATTGGCCGCTACGGCAGGTGCGGAAGCCTGCGCAAACAACGGTAATTCATCAGAAAGCGGGTCCAGCCCCCGGGCGCGGGCTTCCAGCGCCGTCAGCACCTGGGCGGCACGAGTGAGCACGCCACGCGGCACGCCGGCCAGCCGGGCGACATGCAGGCCCCAGCTTTTTTCAGCGGCACCTGCCCCGATGCTGTGCAGGAACACCACCTCGTTCTTCCATTCCCGCACCCGCATCGTGGCCAGGGCCAGTTCCGGCAGCTTGCCGGCCAGCGCGGTCAGCTCATGGAAATGGGTGGCGAAGATGGTGCGGCAGCGAATGCGATCGTGCAGCGCCTCCAGCACCGCCCAGGCAATGGCCAGGCCGTCCCAGGTGGCGGTGCCGCGGCCCACCTCATCCAGCACCACCAGGCTGCGCGGCCCGGCCTGGTTGAGGATGGCGGCGGTCTCGGCCATTTCCACCATGAAGGTGGAGCGGCCACCGGCAATGTCGTCGGCGGCGCCAACGCGGCTGAACAGCCGGTCCACCAGGCCAAGGCGCGCTGATTCCGCCGGCACGAACAGCCCGGCCTGGGCCAGCACGGCGAACAGCGCATTCTGCCGCAGGAAGGTGGATTTGCCGGCCATGTTCGGCCCGGTGAGCAGGCAGAGCCGGCGGCCGGGGGAAAGGTCGCAGTCATTCGGCACGAAGCTGCCAGCCTTGTTGCGGGCCAGCGCGGCGGCCACCACCGGGTGGCGCCCGCCCACCACGGCGAAGTCGGGGCGGTCGGTCAGTTCGGGTCGGCACCAGCGGCCCTCGGCGGCAATCTCGGCAGCGGCGGCGTGCACGTCCAGTTCCGCCAGGGCGGCGGCCGCGGCGGCAATGCCCGGGCCGGCGGCAAGGCACAACTCGCGCAGGCGGCGGGCGATCAGCTTTTCGCGCCGGGCGGCCTGGTCGGCGGCCTCCGAGAGCCGGCGGTCCAGCGACGCCAGGGCGGTACAGGTAAAACGATGCGCGTTGGCCATGGTCTGGCGGTGGATCGGCGCGAACTCCCCCACCGCCTTCGCGGGCGGCTCGCGCAGCAGCTTTTCGCCCTGGGCGGCCTGCATTTCCGCCAGGTAGCCGAATTGCTGGTGGTGGCGGATCTTTACGGATGCCACGCCCCAGGCCTGGGCCAAATCCAGTTGCAGCCCGGCAATGGCGCCGCGGGCGTCGTCGCGCAGGCGGCGCAGGGCGTCGAGTTCGCCGTCATAGCCCGGTGCCACCAGGCCGGGGTCGTCCAGCCGGGCGGGCAGGGTTTCTGCCAAAGCGCGGGTCAGTTCGGGCGCCGGGTCCTCGTCGGGGCACAGGGCTGCTGCGGCGGCGGTCAGCAGTTGCGGCAGCAGCAGCGCCGCCTCCTCCAGCGCCTGGGCGATATGCGCGGCACGGGCCAGGCCGTCGCGAATGGCGGCCAGGTCGCGCGGGGCAAAGCGGTCCAGCGAGAGCCGGGCCAGGGCGCGGGCCATGTCGGGCGCACCCTTCAGCGTGGTTCGCAGCGTGGCGCGCAGCGGTGCGGCCAGCAGCAGGGCATGCACGGCATCATGCCGCGCCAGAATGGCCCCGGCCTCAGCCAGCGGGCTGGCCAGCCGGGCGGTGAGTTCCCGCGCGCCGGCAGCGGTGATGGTGCGGTCCACCGCGCCCAGCAGGCAGTCCTTGCTGCTGCCCCGGGCGCCGGTTTCGCTGGCACCTTCCCGCGCCGGGCGCAGAATTTCCAGGCTGCGGCGGGTGGCGGCATCCATATGCAGCACGCCGCGCCCGCCCTGCGGCTGCGGCCGGCCCAGCCGGGGCATGCTGCCGCGCTGGGTGGCCTGCACATAGTCCAGCGCCATGGCGGCGGCGGTGATCTCGGCCGGAGTGAAGGCACCGAAGCCTTCCAGCGTCGCCACGCCGAAATGGCTGGCGACGCGGCGGGTGGCGTCG
>CANFIE010000078.1 GCA_947446625.1 Acetobacteraceae bacterium
AGTATTTTCCGGGTCGTCCAGCCGCACGTAGTCCACCCGCACACCACGCGCCTGCAACGCCGCGGCAAAGTGGCGCATGGCACTGAGGAACAGCACGATCTTCTGCTGGTGATGCGGCACATAGCTGCACTCCTCCGCCACTTCCAGCAGCAGCACCACATCCTGCGCCGGGTCCATCTCCGCCAGCGCCGCAAGCCCCGGCGAAAGCTGGTCCCCCAGAACCAGCCGCAGCGTGGTCATGGCCGCTCCTTCGCAGCAGCGGGGTGTGGCGCCGCGCCCCGGCAGCGCGCCGAGCAATATTTCACCTGCTCCCAGTCCTTTGCCCATTTGCGTCGCCAGGCGAAGGGCAGGCCGCAGGCAGCGCAGGTCTTGCTCGGCAGGTCAGCCTTGCGGCGCATCGGGGGCATGGCTCACCAGGGTATGGGCGCACCGCGCCAGTCAAAGAAGTTGCCGCTGTCGCTGGGTTGCAGCCGCCCGAGCACTGCCAGCAGGTGCTGCGCCGCCTCTGCCGGGCTCAGCAGTACCTTGCCGGTGCCGGCAAAGGGCGCCGAGAGCCGGGTAGCCACCGTGCCCGGATGCAGCGCCACGCAAAGCGCCTCGGGGTGGGTCCGTGCCAGTTCAATGGCGGCGGTCCGCACCAACTGGTTCAACGCGGCCTTGGAGGCACGATAGCCGTACCAACCGCCCAGCCGGTTGTCGCCAATGCTGCCCACCCGGGCCGAAAGGCTGGCAAACACCGCACGCCCTTCACGCGGCAGGCGCGGCAGAAAATGCTTCATCACCAGCGCCGGGCCAATGGCATTCAGTGCAAAGGTCCGGGCAAGCTGCGCCGGGTCCAGTGCCCGCAGGCTCTTCTCGGGGCCTTGCCCGGCAGCATGCAGAAAGCCGGTGGCATTGATCACCAGCCGCACCTCGCCGTCGGGCAGCGCGGCGGCGGCGCGGGCAATACTGGCCTCATCCTCCAGGTCCAGCACTGGCCGCGCCAGCCCCACCACCTCATCCACCCCGGGCGTCTGCGCCAACGCGGCACACAGCGCGCCACCAATGCCGCCGGAAGCCCCAATGACCACGGCAATGGAGCGCGGCATCAACCCAGCAAGCCCAGCAACAGGGCGCTGATGGCCCCGGCCGAAAGCGGCAGCCGCAATTGCCGGTACCAACAGGGGGCCTCGGCCAGGCGCAGGTCGGCCCACAGCATCAGGCCGAAGCCCAGCGCCAGCAGCACCAGACCCTGGGCCGGCGGCAGCAGTAACGCAACCCAGCCGACCAGCGAAGGCACCACGCTGAGCCCCAGCCGCCCGAACAGCTTCGCCGCACTGCTTGCCGCCATGGCCAGCCCCCAGCGCACGCCACCAAGAAAGGAGAGAATCACCGCGCCATAGGCCAGCAGGGCGCGCTGCCCCACCTCATGCCAGGGCGAGACCGGCAGCAATATGGCCAGCGCCGCCGCCACGAAGGGCAGCAGACCGGCCAAGCCCAGCCACAGGGGCGCGGCTGGCATTGTATGGAGCAGGCGCATGGCAGGGCTTTGCAATCCTGAAGGGCCTGCCGGATATGGCGCGAGGCTGGTCTTTCTCAACCGGTGCTCGTGTCTGAATTCAGCAACTTAGCTGGCAGGGCCGGCAGTTGGGCGCCAAATGGCGGAGAGGGTGTCTGCCAAAAAGCGAGGAAAAGTGTGGAGAATAGAAAGACGTTGGCGTTTTACCCCCAAACTTACCCCCAACTTCTCTGTCCCTGCCCGGGGTTAGGGCGCTTCGTCCAGTTCAGCCAGCAACCGTCCGACATGGCCGGCCAGCACAGGCATGTCCTCGGTCACGGTGCGCCACACCGTCCCGTCATCCACCGTGGCATAGCCATGGATCAGCAGGTTGCGGAACGCCACCGCCCGCGCCAGGTCCGGAATGCGGGCCGCCAGCTCAGGCGCGCTGCGCGACAGGCGGTTCAGCGCCTCGCCCACAATCTCGCATTGCCTCTCTACCGCCGAGCGCAGCAGCCGATCTGCCATGTACTGCTCCGGGCTGCGTCCGGCGATAAAACTGGCCAGCGCCACCGCAGCCTCTCGTGCATCCCACAGAAAGGCGCGGGGATCAGGCGGCATGCAGCGGCAGGCGGGCGGCTTCGATGCTGGCGCGCAGGTAGGGGTTGCGAATGGCCGAGGCCATGGCGAGATCCACCCGATACCCCAGCAGCGCCTCCAGCGCGGCGCGCAGGCCGAGGAAGTCGGCCAGCGCCGGCGGGGCGTGGCTCAGCTCGTACTCCACCAGCAGGTCCACATCCGAACGCGCCGGGTCAAACCCATCGCCTCGCGCGGCCGAGCCGAACAGGTCCAGCCGCCGCACATGGAAGCGGTGGCAGAGGGCGGCGATCTCGGCGCGGTGCTGAGCAAGGATGGGAAGCATGGGGGCCTCTGGCGCTGGGGGCAGCATAGCGCGTTTCGACGCTGGTGTTCCATGGCGGCGAAGATGGCGTGGCCCCGGTGCAGGGGCCGCGCCCCTCCAGCAGGCCGCAAGGGCAGGCCAGCCGGCCCGGGGCAAGTTCCGCCCCCTGACTGCCCAGGGCCACGCGCTGTCGCCTCGGTGGCAGCCTCGGCTGGCCATGGGTGCTGAGCCTTCCTCAACCGCCACCGGGCCAGGCAGTCGGGCGGCTGGGCGGCGGCTGCGGGAAATGGGGCACCAGGCACCGCCAGCAGGGCAGAGGCGGGCCGGGGGGGGGCGGTATAGGGCAGCAGCCAGCGGGCAGTACCAGGTGGGCAGCCGAGCAGCCAAGGCAGAAGCATAGCGACCGCAGGCCCCCCCCCGGTGAAGCGAAGTGAGGGGGGAGGGGGTCGATAAAATGCACCCCCGCCGAAATTCTTGCGCTCGGCCATGCCGGCCGCACGCCTCAGAGCCTCCAGCGCTCACGCCACCGCGCGCTGCCGGACCTGCTCAAGCACCTCGATCAACTGCACCACCTCAGCCTCCCAAAACACCCCCTCAACGCCCTTGGCGCTTAGCCGGGTATAGGGCGCCTCATAAAGGCGGGAGGCATCCATCACGCCAGCCTTGGTCAGGTTCTCGATGATGGTCTGCACGAACTCGATCTGGTTGGCGGTCAGGGTCTTACCCTGCATGAACCCCGCCAGGGCCTGTGTCGCCGCCATCTTGTCCAGGCCCACCAGGCCTCTGACGAACAGGCCCAGCCCCTCGCTCTCCTCCTTGGCCTTCTCCACCTCCTGCGGCGTCCCGGTGCCGCTCTCCACAAGCATGCGCTCCAACTCGGCCAGGTCGGTGGCGGTCAGCGGCACATTCGTCCGCAGCTTGTGGATGGCCACATGGTTCTCATGCTGCCGCAGGAAGTGACGCGCCTTCTCGCGGAACTTGGCAAAGGCATCGGCCGAGACGAACTGGCCGAACTCAACCTCCTGCCCGGCGCCGATCTCATCGGTGAAGTCGGTGTAGAGCACCACGCGCTTCCGCTTCTCAATCAGATGAACCAGCCCGCGCAGCTTGGTCCTGGCTCTGTCCAGCAGCGGCACGGTCACATCCTGCCACCAGGCCTCGGTCTGGATCTCCAGGATCAGTTCCATCTGCTCCTGGATCACCGGCACGGCATTCTGTTCCGCCAGGGCGGTGGCTATGCCCACAACCTTGTCCTTCAGCCCGTCATACCCGGCCCGCGCGGTCAGCACGCATAGCTGCAGGTGCAGCATCAGCAGGTCGAACTGTTTCGCCTCCACCTTCTCGGCGGCCAACTCCACCGGCAGCCCGGCCAACTCGGCCGAGAGCGCCTCACGCGCCTCCACATCCAACGCGGTCCATGCCTCGGCCTTGGTGTAGGTCTCCACCATCTTGCGCTTTGGCCGCACGATGAAGTTGTCCACATTCATCGCCGCCACCTCGGACCGCAGCCGCTCCGCCACGGCCGCGCGCAGCGCCGCCTCGCCATCGCCGGCGGTCCCGCCCTTCAGCCGCCCATCCAGCCCGGCCACCACATCCAGCCGCGCCCGGAACAGCTTGGCCGACAGGCTCTCCCCCACCGAGCCCTCCACCGTCGGCACCGCCTGACTGAAGAACTCCAGGTTCTGGCAGAAGTCGAACACGTAGAAGAACGCCTTGTCCTGCCCTGGCCCGAACAGGTCCGGGCACAGCCGCGTGCCGCGCCCCACCATCTGCCAGAACTTCGTCTTCGACCGCACCAGCTTGAAGAACACCAGGTTCACCACCTCCGGCACGTCAATGCCGGTATCCAGCATGTCCACGCTGATGGCGATGTGCGGCGCCCTTGCCGGCTTGGAAAAGTCCTCGATCAGCGTCTCCGGGAATCGCGCCTGCATGTCGATCACCCGGGCGAAGTGCCCCTTCAGCGCCGGGTAGTTCACATCAAACCGCTTCTGGATGAACTCCGCATGCTGGTGGTTCTTGGCGAAGATGATGGTCTTGCCCAGCAGGTCGCCGCCTTCAACCTTCTGCCCATGCGTCATCAGGTGCTCCAGCACCTTGTCCACCGTATCCGCGTTGAACAGCCAGGTGTTCACCGCCTCGGCCTCCACCTTGTCCGGTGCGCCGTCCTCGTCGCCCCACTCGGCGGCGTCCCAGTCGTCCTTCTCTTCTTCCGGCAACTCGTCGTAGCTGATCCCCTGGCGCGCAAAGCGCAGCGGCACCGAAATCGCCTTCATCGGCACCAGGTACCCATCCGCCACCGCCTCCTCCAGCGGGTAGGCATCGGTGGGCACGCCGGTATCCAGGTCGAACAGCGAATAGGTATTGCGGTCGATCTCCTCCTTCGGCGTTGCCGTCAGCCCCACCAGCAGGCTGTCGAACCACGCGAAGATCGCCCCGTACTTCTTGTAGATCGAGCGATGCGCCTCATCCACAATCACCAGGTCGAAGTAGCCCGGCCCAAACCGCCGGCCGCCCTGGTCCTGCTCGTCGATCAGCCCCATCATGGTGGGGTAGGTGGAGACATACACCCGGCCCTGGCCGGTCTTGTCCGCCATCAGATTCACCGGCGTTACCGCGGGCAGGTGCTTGTTGAACGCATCCACCGCCTGCTTCACCAGCGCCCGCCGGTCCGCCAAAAACAGAATCCGCTTGGCCCAGTTGCAGCGCAGCAGCAGGTCGCACAGCGCAATCACCGTGCGCGTCTTGCCCGCGCCCGTGGCCATCACCACCAGGGCCTTGCGCTGGTTGTACACCTCAAACGTCTCGCCAATGCGGCGCAGCGCGCGGGTTTGGTAGTGGCGGCCGGCAATCTCGCCATTCACCGCCGCATCCCCCAGCGGGCGCCGAGTGCTGCGGCGCTGGATCAGCAACGCCAGCTCATCCTGCCGGTAGAAGCCCTGCACGCCACGCGGCGGGTAGCGCGTATCGTCCCACAGCCAATGCTCATAACCATTGGTGCAGAAAATGATGGGCCGCTGCCCGTGCATCTGCTCCAGGCAATCCGCGTACAGCTTTGCCTGTTGCTGGCCCTTGAAGGGGCTGTGCCGCGTGGCCTTGGCCTCCACCACCGCCAGCGGCTTGCCGTCGCTGCCCCACAGCACATAATCGGCATAGCCCAGGCCGCTGGGGGTGGGCATGCCGCGCACCTCCACCTCTCGCACGCCAGGCGCTTCCACCTTCCAGCCGGCTTCCAGCAGCATCAGGTCAATGAACTGGTCGCGTGTCGCGGCTTCGTCATAGTCATGCGTGTCGGGCCGCGCCGCATTGGCGGCCACCGCCTTGGCCACCTCGGCCCGCAGCGCCTGCACTTCCGCATCCAGGCTGGCGCGGTCCGCCAGCGCCTCGGCCAGCTTGTCGTCGGCGGCGCGCAGCTCGTCGTTCAGCTTGCGGATTTGCGCCAGGCTCTGCTTCACCAGCGCGGTGGCCGGCGGCGGCACCAGCTTGGGGTCGAAGCTCAGGTTGTCGGCCGGCTTGGCGCCCTTGGCATAGCTGCGCACCAGCCAGAAGGCGATGTGGAACAGCTCCTTCACCGCGGTGCCGGCTTCGGCCGCGCTGACCGGGCGGGTGCTGTGGACGGCGTGGTTGCCGGTTTCCTGAAGGTACTTTGCCTTGAAGAAAACGGCGTCGCCGACGGTGCGGCGGAAGCTGGGTTCGTGGATCAGCGCGCCCAGGCTGTCCTGGTAGGGCAGGGTTAGCCGGGCATCGGCCTTGTAGAGCCAGGCCAGGGCAAGTTCGAGCCAGCGGCGGGCATAGAAGGCGGCGGCGCGCGGGTCGCCATGCACCAGGGTTTCGGCGCGCGTCGCCGCCGCGTGCAGGTCCGGCCACTCTGGTTGGAGGAAGCCGAATTGCGACATGGCGGTGCTAGAGCTCCCCGCGGAAGGCGCGGTGTTGGAGGGCGGCGAAGAGGGTGTCGAGTTCTTGCTGTGCTTTCAGCGCATCGGCCTTTGTCGCAGCGAGACATGCCATTCGTTCGCCAAACCTGCGTTGAAGGGCGAGCGGTGGAACAGGCACCGCCAGTTCCCGCAGGCGTCCCATGCTGATCCGCAGCCGCGTCTGTCCGACGATCCGATCCTGCGCCAAGCTTTCCGTCGAGGGGTGGTTCAGCAAAGCGCGGACGTACTCACGATCAGCGCATTCCGGGCGAACCCTCATCTGCACGCAGTCGGCTTTGTTCAATGCAACATCCAACCAAGCGGGCTGGATACAAGCCCGCAGGTTCGGATCACCAAGCGTGCCGATCAGCAGATCGCCTGGCCGGCATTCGTGCTTCTGGAGAGAGCGGAAGTGCGCTTCGGAGATATATGCGCGATCATTGTCCACAAACTCGCCTACACCGATGTTCTGAAGCCGCACCACCCGCACACCTTCGTCTACGTAGTGCGACGATTTCAGATTTGAGCCGAAGGGGCCGTCTGAAAACTTGATGGCGAGTTGACCCAGTGTTTGCTGCGGCCAGCGATGAGGATTGGCGGCTGGGTCGCCAAACATCTCCACGAAGATCGCCTGCGCCATGTCGTCGAGTTGCGCCAGCGCCGCCCGCCGCTTCGCCCGCAGCGCGTCGGCCTGATCGAGGATGGCGGCGATGCGGCGCTGCTCGACTAACGGAGGTAGCGGCACCTCGAAATCGGCAAGATCATTTGGGCTCAAGCGCGGCAAGTTCACCCCGGATGACCGAGAGTTCGCCAGTTCCACCATCTCAGGCTGCCGCAGAAAATATGCGGCGAACTGACGGTCCAGTCGGTTTCCCGGGCGAACCGGAAGGATATCTGTGCTGCAGATGCCGGCAAAGCCAGGCAGTGCAATTTTCGCCAGATAAGGGCGGAGCTTGCCGTAGAGGATATGCGAAGGCGTGAACGCAAACTTTGCGCTTTTTAGTTCACCGCTTTTTACCGAGCCCACGTTAGTGAACTCGCCGCCGCTGACGATGTTTTCCAAACCCACGTAGGTCTCGCCGCTCTTGATTGCCTCCGGAGCAACAATGTCCCGCTCAATCTCAGCAACATCGCCCAGCCGGACGCGAGGCCAGGCATTCACGACAGCATCCCCTCCAGCGTTGCCATGCCGTCGCTGATCTCGGCCTCCAGCCGCTTCAGTTCCGCCAGAATGTCCCGCGGCGTCCGATGCGCCACATCCTCCCGCACCACCTCCTTGTAGCGGTTCAGCGAAAGGTCGTAGCCCGCCGCGGCCAGGTCCGCCTTGGGCACGGAAAAGCTTTGCGCGGTGCGCGGGCGGCTGCGTTCCGCGCCGTGGCGCTGCTGCCAGCGGGCCAACGCATCAGGCAGGTTGTTCTTCGCGTGCTCGGCTTCGGCCAGCGCCTCGGCCGGGGCGGCACCCAGCTTGGCCTCCGGCAGCAGCGGCGTGCGCTTGTCGTCCAGCGAAAAGCCATCGGCCTGCATGTCGTAGAACCACACGCTGTCGGTGCCGCCGCTGTCCGTGCGGGTGAAGAACAGGATGGCGCAGGAAACGCCGGCATAGGGCCGGAACACGCCGGCAGGCAGGCTCAGCACCCCTTCCAGCCGGTGGTCCTCCACCAGCATGCGCCGCAGTTCCTTATGCGCCTTGGAGGAGCCGAACAGCACGCCAGCGGGCACAATCACCGCGGCGCGGCCGCCCGGCTTCAGCCGCCGGAGGAACAGCGCCAGGAACAGCAGCTCGGTCTTCTTGGTCTTAACGATGGCGGTCAGGTCCTTGGCCACCGTCTCGGCGTCCAGGCTGCCGGCGAAGGGCGGGTTGGCCAGCACCAGGCTGTAGCGCTCGGCGTCCTCGGCATGGTCCTGCGCCAGGCTGTCGCGGTAGCGCACATCAGGGTTCTCCACCCCGTGCAGCAGCATGTTCATGCTGCCGATCCGCAGCATGGTGGCGTCGAAGTCGAAGCCGTGGAACATGCCGTGATGGAAGTGCTGGCGGGCCGTGTCGTCCAGCAGCGCCTCGGCATGGTGATGCTGCACATAGTCGCCGGCGGCCACCAGGAAGCCGCAGGTGCCGCTGGCGGGGTCCACGATGACGTCCTTCGGCCCCGGCGCGGTCATCTCCACCATCAGGCGGATGATGTGGCGCGGCGTGCGGAACTGCCCGTTCTGGCCGGCGGTGGCGATCTTGCCGAGCATGTATTCGTAGAGGTCGCCCTTGGTGTCGGCGTCCTCCATCGGCACTTCGTCCAGCATGTCCACCACCTTGGCCAGCAGGGCGGGGGTGGGGATGGTGAAGCGCGCATCCTTCATGTGGTGCGAATAGGTGGAGCCATCACCGCCCAGCGTGCGCAGGAAGGGGAAGACGTGTTCCCCCAGCACGGTGAACATCTCGGCCGCCGCGAAGTGGCGGAAGCGGGACCAGCGCAGGTCCTCATAGGGGCGGCCGCGCGGGTCGCTGCCCTCGGGGAAGATGCGGCGGGCCATGGGGCGCTTCAGCCGGGCGCTCTTGCGCTCCTCCAGGCTGTGCAGGTCGTCCAGGCGGCGGATGAAGAGCAGGTAGGTGAGTTGCTCGATCACCTCCAGCGGGTTGGAGATGCCGCCGGTCCAGAAGCTGTCCCAGATGCGGTCGATCTGGCTGCGGAGTTCGCCGGTGAGCATGGACGTCCTTTGCTGGGTGGCGCGGCCCGCGCTGGCCGGCGCCGTGGCGGCATGATGCCGGCTATGGCCAGGCTTGGCCAGACGTTACGGCCGCCGTTGCGTGGGTGGCGGCTGGTGGGCCGGGCCGGAGTGGTGTGGTGAATACTTCCTGGTTGCGAAGTAATGGCGGCCCCATCAGCCCCTTTTTTTGGCTGCCCGACGTGTCCCATCCTGCGAGGAGGCTGGGCCGAAAATGCTCATCCTGACGATATGGCCTTGCCGAGGGGGCATGCGCGCCAAAAGGCGAATAAAACCATTGGCTTCAGCGCCAGTGCATCGGCTGGTGGCGGTTCCATCAATGGACAGCCAACAGGCAGATCGGCTTCACCAATACCCCCTGTGCGGTGCATTTTCGAGCAATGCCCGCAGGGACTGACAAATACTTGCGTGACGACAGCCGCGGCCAGCCCATGGACGCCGGCTTGAGATACGATAGCGTATCGGCCATTCGAGGCGCGAAGGAGACGTTCATGGCTCACGCCCTGTTCCGGGATGGCATGGCTTATGTTGGGGAAAAGCCCTGGCACGGCCTTGGCCGGCGGGTGCAAGCCGGCACCTCGGCGTCTGCGTTCCTTCAGGCCGCTGGCCTCGACTGGCAGGTTGAACTCGTGCCGGCCAGCGGCGCAAAGCGGCTGCCGCCCTCCAAAACCCATCCGGGTGAGCGATGGAGCCGCTACGAGATACAGCGGCCACCTCTTGGGGATGAAGAGATGCCCGTTGCCCTTGGTATGGTGGGTGATCGCTACGTGCCTTTGCAGAACACCGAGGCATTTGCCTTCTTCGATCCCCTGCTGCAGCAAGGCTGGGCTTCTCTCGAAACCGCAGGGGCTTTGTACGACGGGGAAGTGGTTTGGGTGCAGGTTCGGCTGCGCGACGACATGGAAGTGCAGGAGGGCGATGCGATCCGGCGCTACCTGCTGCTGCGAAACCGCCATGATGGTGAGGGCGCCGTCAGCATCCGCTTCAGCCCGGTGCGGGTTGTTTGCCAGAATACGTTGACCTTTGCCGAGCGGTCCCAGCAGGCATTCGCCAGCGTGCGCCACAGTCGTAGCATTGCCGCCAGGTTGAAGGCTGTGCAGGTTGACGCGATCCGGGCGGAAGTGGATGCGTTTACCCAGCGGACAACGCGCGTTTTCCGGGCCATGGCCGACCGAAAGCTGAAGGCCGAGGAGCAACTTGAACTGCTGGACCGCCTTTGCGGGAAAAGGCCGGAGTCACCGGGCCCTGGCCAGCTAACGCGGCGCCAAATGGCAGAGCGGCGGATATTTGAGCAGGAGAGGATGGACCCACTCGCCGGTAGCCAAACCGTCTGGGGCCTCTACAACGCCATCACGTGGATGGAAGATCAGCGCGCCCGTCAGGTTAAGGACTTCGAGTCCGCTACCAACCGCATGTGGTTCGGAAGCGGTGCCGACAACAAGGCCAAGGCGTTCGATGCGCTCTCCGCCTTCGTTCAAGGAGCATGAAGACGTCGGCGGCGCGAGCCGGCGACTACGGCTTTCCGAAGGAAAGTCTAGACCGTTCCCAATTGGACTGATCTGCATTGATCCGTCCTTGAAATGCCCTTGAGGTGGCCTTGATGTGTCATTGAGGCAAACTTGATACCTCCTTGATGTTGCATCCAGGAAAGGCGTGCAGTGGCTCTTTCATGCCACAGGCAGGAATTCGATGCTGGTCCGCCACCGCTCGATCTTGGCCAACCACCGACGGGTTGCTTCCGTGTCCGGCAGATAACGGGGACGGCAGATGCCAATGGCATGGGGCTTGATGTGGCGCTGCACCGGGACCAGAACCGCGAAGCCTTTAAAGGCGTCGATCTTCTGCTTCCCCCCTCGGAGCGGCCGCGTCAGCATGCTGGAGCCGGCTTGCCTAACCCGGTCGGCGAACGCCTCCTCGGCGCCAGAGTCGTCGCACAGGAAGGGGAACAGGGCTTGGCCAACCCCGGAGGCGCCGTCGAATATGTAGCCGCTGAAGGTGATGAGCTTAAGGCTCCGCAATAGGCGTAAGGCAGAAAATAGCCGCTCCCAGCCTTCGTCCTGCGTCCTTCCATCTACTTTCACCACACGGCCAGTCAGGAAGGGGGCGGCGAAATCTCCGCCAGATTGGAAAGTACCATGCGCCACGCCAAAGATGCTGCAGTCTGCGCGGTCACCCAGCGGATTGAGCGGCCAGGCGAAGCGTAGCTTCTCGACAGGAACACCGTTGTGCGCGGACAGGTCGCATGCCGCGTAAATGTGCAGCAGCAGGCGGAGAGCGTCGGCATTCCTTGCCTCGCGCAGCTTTGCCAGCGCCGGCCGGCCATCACGGATACCGTCCACCAGCACATTAGGAAGCCACAGCGTCGGCCCACGCCTCAGCGCTTCACTCGATTGCTCTTCGCCCTGGGCGGAGCACTTCGCCAGCTTGCGGCTTGAGCGCGTACCTTTTGCAGGTTTACTGCACAGCCCGGCATTTTCCAGCACGCCCACGGCACGCTTTGCCGCATGGCGGCTCAGGATGCCGCGTTCCTCAATGGCGTGGGCGCTCCACCAAGTGGTTCGACCATCAACGCCCGTGCCACGTGCGAGGACGAGAAATGCAAGTGGATCGTGTCCCGAGGCGTGGTGTAGGAGTTGTGCTCCTTGGCGGGCTGGGCCGCCGGGTCAGGCGGCCACGGCGGGCAGGCTGACGGTGGGATTGTCGCTCACGGCGCCGATGGTTTCCAGCGTCATGTAGCGGGCGCGCTGGGTGGC
>CANFIE010000079.1 GCA_947446625.1 Acetobacteraceae bacterium
CGGGCGCTTTCGGCCAGCAGGCGCTGCACCTGCGCCTCACCCGGGCGGGGCGTGGCTGGCGCCGCCGCGGTCATGGTGCGGGGAGGACGGCGATGCCCTCGATTTCGATGCAGACCGTGGTGGTGGTGAATTGCGCGCCGCCAACGCAGGTGCTGGCGGGCGGCACCGGCAGCGCCTCAAAGATGCGGCGGCGGATGGTGTTGAAGCCTTCGTAATGGCGCATGTCGCTGAGCCAGGTGGTGATCTTCAGCAGGTGGGAAAGATCAGCGCCTTCGCTGGCCAGCGCCTTTTGCAGCCGGGCCAGGCATTCCTCGGCCTGCACCTCCACCGGCTGGTTTTCCGCCGCGCTGCCCCTGGCGGTGACGCCGGAGCAGAAGATGAGCTTGGCGCCGCCGCCAAGCGGCACCACGCGGGCGGGCGGAAACAACGGGCGTTGCGACATGCTTGCGGTTCCTTACCAGCCGTTGATGCGGGGCCAGGTGGCGATGACCTCGCGGCTGCCATCCACCACATGGTAGCGGTCATGCGCTGCCGCTGTCATGCAGGTGTGGTTGGGGGCCACGCGCAGCTTGGCGCCCACCGGCAGGCGGGCAAATGGCAGCGGCTGGGCGCTGGTCATCTCGCCATGTTCCTGATGGGTGCGGCTGATGATGGCTTCGCCGAAGCTGGGCTTGCCGTCTTCATCCCAGACCAGGCCGAAGCCGTAATCCTTCGGCGCGTTGGCGGTGCTGCGGTCTTTTGATAGCGCCAGGCCGCCGGCATCCAGCAGCACGGCGTTGCGGGCGGGCTTGCGGCCGATGACGCTGGTCAGCACCGTCATGGCGATGTCGCTCTCGGGATGGGTGCCGAGTTGGGCCTGGAACAGGTCTCCGAACATGTAGACGCCAGCGCGGACATCGGTGACGCCGTCCATCCGCTTGGCATAGAGCGCGGTGGGCGAGGAGCCGAGCGAGACGATCTCGCAGCGCAGCCCGGCCTGGCGCAGGCGGGTGGCAGCCAGGACGATGCCGCTGCGTTCCTGCTCGGCCACGGCGGCCATGTCTTCCGGCGTGCGGCCATTGTAGCTGTGGCCGGAATGGCTGAGCACACCGCGCAGGGTGGTGCCGAGGGCCTGGGCGATGGCGAGGAATTCGGCGCTGTCGGGCGGCACGCCGCCACGGCCTTCGCCGATATCCACTTCCACCAGCGCGGTCAGCGGGCCGGGATGCGCGGCGATGGCGCGGGCTGCGTCCAGGTCGTCGGTGATGACCTTTATTTGTGCGCCGGCGGCGTTGAGTGCGGCGACCGTGTCAAGCTTCTGCGGCGTGATGCCGGCGGCGTAGATCTGGTCCTTGTAGCCACCAGCGGCGAAGTACTTGGCTTCGGCCAGGGTGGAGACGGTGATGGGGCCGTGGTTGGGTACGGCCAGGGCGGCAACGTCCAGGCTTTTCGCGGTCTTCAAGTGCGGGCGCAGCACCAGGCCGGGATGGCGGGCCACGGCGGCCTGCATCATGGCCAGGTTGCGCTTGAGGATGCCGAGGTCGAGCACCAGGCAGGGGGTGGGCAGGTCGTCGAGGGTCATACGGCGTTCCAATGCGTATCGGCATCCAGCGGCAGCACCGGCCGGGGCAATTTGGTCCAGGAGAAGCGGGACAGGATGGGCGAGGTGAGGCCGGGGCAATCCACTTCCACGATGCGGTCATGGCTGAAGAACTCGTCGAAGCCACCGCGGAAATGCCCGCGGGACTTCACCACCACGGCGCGGGCGGCGGCGATATCCAGGCCGAGATGCTCGAAGAAGGCGGGGTCGGCGCATTGGGCGCGGTTGCTGACCACAACCACGGTAACGCCGCCGATGCGCAGCGCCGCCGTGGCGCCCAGCCGCATGGCGGTGCCGGCATAGATGCCGCGCCGGCCGGTGACTTCACCATTCGAGAGCGCCACGACTTCGGCTGCAGCGTCGAAGCGTTGGCTGAAGGGGTCGTTTGCGCCCAGCGTGCCTTGCGGCTGGTTGAAGCGGGCGGTGAAGCGGGCGCCCTGGCCGGCGGCATGCGCCTCGGCGGCCAGCATGGGGTCGTGGATGATGCCGACCAGCGCAGCCTGCACCCCGGCTTCGACGAAGGCGCGCAGGATGAACATGGTGTTGCCGCGCGCGCCGCCACCGGGATTGTCGGCCACATCGGCAAAGGCGAGCGGCACCGGGCTGGTGAGGGCGCGCTGGGTGGCATCGGCAAGCGAGGTCAGCGCGGCGACGAAGCGGGCGCGGCGGGCCCAGGCGGCTTCGGCCAACTCCTGCGCCAAGGCCTCGGCGGCTGCGGCGCTGGTGGCGGTGACAATGACGGCCATGCCGTTGAACGGCGTGTCGCCATAGGCGAAGCCGCCCATGACGCTGACATTGGCCACGCGGGCATCGGCGGCGGCGCGTTGCTGGCCGAGATTGATGACCTCGGCGTAAGGCCCCTGCGCGGTGAGCATGGAGACGGTGGGCGCCACGATGGGCAGGCGGCGGAAGGCGCGGTGGAAGCGCTCTCCGGCCAGCAGGCGGCGCAGCAAAGCGGCGCTTTCGGCGCCACGCTCGCGCATATCCAGATGCGGGTTGGTGCGGTAGCCGACGAAGGCGTCGCAGTCCCGCACCATGGCGTCGGAGACATTGGCGTGCAGGTCGTAGCTGCACACGAAGGGGACGTCGCCCAGCACGTCACGCACCAGGGTTTGCAGGGCGCCTTCGGGGTCGTCCAGGCTTTCGGTCAGGCCGGCGCCGTGGAGCACGGCATAGACGCCATCAACCTGGCCACGCAGGGCTTCGAGGCCCGCGCGCCATTGCGCCCACATGCTCGCCCAAAGGTCGTCGGCCACGGGGCCGTTGGGTTCGGCCATGGCGAGCAGGATGGGGCGCGGCTGCCAGGGGCCGGCGGCATCCATGGCGGTGACAAAGCCGGGCATCTCGCCCAGCGCGGCCGAGGCTTCGGCGCGGGCATCGGCGAGGATGGCGTCTCCGGAGAGCCAGCAGCGGCCGGTGAAATCCGCCAGCCGCGCCACCGGGGCGAAGCGGTTGCACTCGATGGAGAAGCCCAGCAGGGCGATGCGTGGCGCGACGGCGCCCGGGGAAAGTGGTTCGCTCATATCGCCACCCCCAGCAGCTCGGCATAGCGCTGCGTGGCCTTCAACCCGCTGCCGGTGAGCACGACGACGGTGGTTTCCCCGGCGGCAATGGTGCCGGCGGCCAGCAGATGCTGGAAGGCGGCGGCGGCCTGGGCGCAGGTGGGTTCCACATACACGCCGCCCCGGGCCAGTTGCAGCGTCATCGCGGCAATCTCGGCCTCGCTGAGCAGCACAGCGCCGCCCTGGCTTTGGCGCAGTACCTCCAGGCATTCCGGCAGGCGGATGGGCTGGGCGATGGCGGTGCCCTCGGCGATGGTCGGCTGGGCGGCCAGCGGCGCTTCACCCAGGAAGGCGCGGGCGATGGGGCCGCAATTGGCCGGCTGGGCGGCGAAGATGCGCGGCAGCTTGGTGATTTGCCCGGCGCGCAGCAGCTCGGAAAAGCCGATGCCGCAGCCGAGCACGTTGGAGCCGGCGCCGCAGGGCACGATGACGTTGTCGGGCGCGCGGAAGCCGAGATCCTCCCACAGCTCATAGGCCAGGGTCTTGGTGCCGTGCAGGAAGAAGGGGTGCCAGTTGTGGCTGGCGTAGAACATCGTCGCCGCCTGGCGCTCGGCTTCATCCGAGCAAGCCTGCCGGCTGCCGGGGACCAGTTCAATCTCGGCGCCACTGGCGCGGGACTGCACGGTTTTGGCCGGGCTGGTGCTGGCCGGCACCAGGATTTTGGCGCGCATGCCGCCCGCCGCCGCATAGGTCGCAATGGCAGCGCCGCCATTGCCGGAACTATCCTCCAGCACCGCCTCCACGCCCTGGTGCCGCAGCAGGGAAAGCATGACGCTGGCGCCACGGTCCTTGAAGGAGCCGGTAGGCATGAACCATTCGCATTTCAGCAGCGCGGTGCCGCCGCCCAGCTTGCGTTCCACCAGCGGGGTACAACCCTCACCCATGCTGATGCGCTGGGCCGGCTGGAAGGGCAGCGCGGCGGCGTAGCGCCACAGGCTGCGGTCGCTGGCCACGATATCGGCGCGGCCGAGGCCGGGCATGGCGGTCAGCAGCAGCGGCTCACCGGCGTCGCCACACCAGCGGGGTTGCGCCAGCGGCCAGGTGCGGCCGGAACGGGGGTCGAGATAGGCGGTCGATGTCATGCCATGCACCCTTGCCGTTTCGCGGCTTTGGGGCAAGGTGCGGGCATGCTTACACCCGTTGCAAAACTCACCGCCGAGCTGGTTGCGCTGGACAGCCGCAGCTTTGTTTCCAACCTGGCCGTGGCCGAGCGCGTGGAAGCCGCGCTGGCCGGCTTTGAGGTGGAAAGGCTGGACTACCTGGACGCCAATGGGGTGGCCAAGCGCTGCCTGGTGGCGCATCGGGGGCCGCTGGGCGGCTACGCGCTTTCCGGCCATATGGACACGGTGCCGGATACCGGCTGGACCGATAACCCCTGGGACCCGCGGGTGGACAGCGCCGGCGTGATGCACGGGCTGGGCAGCGTGGACATGAAGGGGCCGGTGGCGGCCTGCATTCTGGCGGCGCAGGCGGTGGGGCCGCATGTGCCGGCCACGCTGCTGATCACCACCGACGAGGAAACCACCAAGCAGGGCGCCCGCGCCGTGGCCGCCAGCGACGCCGCGCGCCGGCTGGGGCTGAAGGGCATCATTGTGGCCGAGCCGACCGGGCTGCGGCCGGTGCGCGGCCACCGCAGCAGCGTGAACATGGTGGCGACGGCCAAAGGGGTGCAGGCGCATTCCTCCACCGGCCAAGGGCTGAACGCCAAGTGGGCGCTGATACCGTTTGTGGCCGAGATGAAGGCGATTTACGAAAAGCTGCGGCTTGACCCAGCGCTGCATGACACCGCCTATGACCCGGTATTTTCCGACTTCAACCTGGTGATCGACAATCACGGCACGGCGGTGAACGTGAATGCCGCGCTGGCGACCTGCCGGATCAAGTTCCGCTATTCCCGCAGCCTGGACCCCAAGCCCATTCTGGCGGCGGTGCAGGCGGCGGCCGAGCGCGCCGGGCTGGCGCTGGACCTGCGGCCCGAGGGCACGCCACCGGAGCTGCCGGCCAGCCACCCCTTGATTAAGCTGGCGGAGGGGCTGACCGGGCATGCCGCCAGCACCGTGCCCTTCGGCACCGATGCGTCCGAACTGCAGGAAATCGCCCCCTGCGTGATCCTGGGGCCGGGCGGGATTGAAACCGCGCATACGCCTTATGAATGCGTGGCGGTGGCGGCGCTGGAGGATGCAGTGGCACTGTTCCGCCGCTGCCTGGAACAGGGCGTTGCGTGACGCAACGTAACGCTGGATTGACGCGGGTTTAAGGCGGGCGCCATGGCAGCGCCGCAATGGCATGTGATAAGCTGCGTCCAGCGCGTATTTCTCATGAGGCATGCCATGCTGACCCGCAACGCCGCCCTGGCCCTGACCGCCGCCCTGGCTTTGGGCGCCTGTGCCGTGGCGCCGCCCAGCGCCCCGACGGTTCTGGCCACCCCGCCAGAAGGCAAGGATCTCAGCCGCTTTCAGCAGGAAGATTATGGCTGCCGCGGCTACGCCATGAACAATGCCAGCGGCGCGGTGCAGGCCGGCACCAATGCCGGCATTGGCAGCGCGGCGGTGGGCACGGCGCTGGGTGCGGCGGCTGGCGCCCTGATCGGCTCGGCCGGCGGTGCGGCGGGCGCGGGCGCGGCGGTTGGCGCCGGCATTGGCCTGGCCACGGGCAGCGCGGTGGGCGTGGATCAGGCCCGGGCCGCCGGGTACAATGCCCAGCAGATCTACGACATGGCCTATGCCCAGTGCATGACCAGCGCCGGCAACAAGATTGAGGGGCCGATTGCCCCGGCCTATGCCCCCGCCTACGCGGCGCCCTATGCCCCGGTTTATGCGGCGCCCTACCCATACTACGCGCCCTACCCGTATTACGGCGGCGCGGTGGTTGTTGGCCGGCCCTGGGGTTGGGGCGGCGGCTGGCGCGGTGGTTATCGGCGCTGGTAGGTCCATGGCGGTTTAGCACCGCCTGAAGCAGGTTCAGGCCCGGGTTTTTCGCACTGCTGCGGCAGGCGGGAAGCCCGGGTTTTTTTGTGCCCGCGTGCCGGGGCGGTGATATTTCACACATTACATTCGGCGCTTAACAATTTCACCATTGAAAATTGCATTTAACGCGCGCAGATAGGCTGCATTGCACACTTCAGTAGGAGCTTTTCAGTGTCCGCCATCCAGGATTTCCGCGCCCAGGCCCAAGCCCCCATGCGGCTGTGCCCCTGTTGCATGCGGACCCGAGCCTGGAATGTGTTTGCGCGGCTGATTCACGCCGCCGGTGATTCCACCGGCGACGATCAGACGCCGGCGCGATGACTGATTTGCTTTGGCGTGCGGCGCTGGCCTGGGGCGGGGTGTTCATCATCCTGGCCGGGGGCGGGCTGCTGCGGCTGCCCTGACCGGAGTTTTACATCATGAATACGTATAATATCCGCCGCCGTGGCGTGCTGGGCCTGGTGCTGGCCGCCCCTGCCCTGGCTGCCCGGGCGAATGACCGGCCGATCCGCCTGGTCAGCCCGTTTCCGCCCGGCGCCACAAACGACAATGTGGCCCGCACCCTGGCCCGGGCGCTGACCCCACGCCTGGGCAGCCTGGTGATGGTGGAAAACCGTGCCGGCGCCGGTGGCGCGGTGGGCGCCCGCTTTGTGGCTGAGAGCCGGCCCGATGGGCTGACGCTGCTGAACGCCTCGGCCGGCAACCTGACCATTGCGCCGCATTTGAGCCGCGTGGGCTACGACCCGCTGCGCGACCTGGCGCCGGTGGCCATGGCCGGGGAAGCCTGGTCTCTGCTGGCGGTCAACCCGGCGCTGCCGGTGCGGGATTTGGCCGGCTTCATTGCCCATGCGCGGGCCAATCCGGGCAAGCTGAACTATGCCTCGGCCGGGATTGGCAGCGCCGGGCATTTGCGCGGGGCGCTGCTGGCCGAAGAGATTGGCGCCGAGCTGGTGCATGTGCCCTATCCGGGCAGCGCGCCGGCCGCCACCGCCACCATGGCCGGTGACACGCATTTGTTCATCGACCCCGTGGTGGCGCCGCATGTGGCCGGTGGCCGGCTGCGCGGTCTGGCCAGCATTGGCCGCGGGCGCTGGCCGGAATTCGCCGAATTGCCGAACCTGGCGGAAGCCGGGGTTGGGCAGGATTGGCCGAATGCCGGCTGGTTTGGCGTATTTGCCCCGGCCGGCGTGCCAGAGGGGATTCTGGCCGGGATCAATGCCGCGGTGAATGAGGCGCTGGCCGATGCCGAGGTAGCCGCCACGCTACGCCGCTTTGGCCTGCAACCGGAGCCACTGACCCGTGCGCAGGTGGGCGCCCGGGTGGCCGCCGACCACGCCCGGGTGGGCGGTGCGGTGCAGCGGTTGAGCCTGGTCTGATGGCCGCCGCGCAACTGGGGTTGGGGCTGTGGCAGGCCAACCCGGCTTTGGTGCTTCAGGTAGCGGCGGTGCTGGCCGCCGCGGCCGGGTTTTGGCTGCGACTGCAGCTGCCGCTGGGCGAGGCGGAGGAAGATGCCGCCCTGCATGCGCTGCTGGTGATGTAGCGCCTGGTCGGGTCAGGCGCAGGCCGAACGCCGTGAATCAGTCGCTCGGACAAAGAGCCTGGTGGTGGATGCACTTGCGCCAGCGCAAGGCAGCGGCCAGGGCGAAAGGCGCAGGGTTACCGGCATGAGAACCCTGACCCTGCCCGCCTTGCTGCTGCTGGCCCTGCCCGCCGCGGCGCAAACCCAGACGCAGACCCTGGCCCAGGGCCGCGCCGTGGCACAGACATGGTGCGCCAATTGCCATGACATTGGCGGCACCACGCCACGCAGCACCAATGACGCGGCGCCGAGCTTCCCCACCATTGCGCAGCGCAACCCGGAAGCGGCGACGCTGCGCACCTGGCTGAGCCAGCGGCACAAGGACAGGATGCCGGATTACAACCTGTCTCGGGCCGAGGTGGATGGCGTGGTGGCCTATATCTTCAGCCTTCGGCGATGATGCGCGCCAGGGCCTTGGGTTCCGTCAACATCGGGTAATGGCCGGTATCCAGCTCGTGCCAGCGGGCGTTCAGCGTTTTCGCGGCGCGTTCCTGGTGCGCCTTGGGCGGGTTCACGCTGCGGCGGCACCACAGCACCGTGGCATCCCACTTCGACTGCCAGAAGCTGTCGAGCTTCACCGGCGCTTCCATGGCGGCGATGGGGTGCTGGGTGTAGCGGTCCAGCGCGAATTGCTTCAGCTCGGGCGTGAAGTCGGCGAACAGGCGTTCGGCGGCATCCTCACGCGTCGGGCCGCTGGTCAGCGCGGTGTTGATCTTGGTGGGGCGGTTGACGATGTCGTCCACCTTCTCGCCATCCATCAGCGCCAGGGCGTCGGCGAAGACCACGCGGCCAATGCGGGCGCGGGCGCGTTCGGCGGCGGCGCAGAGCACCATGCCACCGCAGGAGGTGCCGGCCAGGATGACATCCTTCAGGTCGTAGAAGTGCATCATCTGCGCCACTTCCTCGCCCTGGCTTTCGGTGGTGATGCCGGGGCGGATGTATGCGTAGCGCTCGGCGCAGCCATCCAGCGTGGGGGTGAAGACCAGGTGGCCCTTGGCGCGCAGCTCGGCGGCCACCAGGTTCCAGATCCAGCCGCCCTGATAGGCGCCGTGCAGCAAGACGATGGTGCTCATGGTTTGGTTCGTTCCCTCGTTCAGAATTTTTCCACCCAGGGGCGGAGTTCGATTTCCCAGCTCCAGGCGGATTTTGGTTGGTTGATCAGGTGCAGCGTGGTCTCGGCAATGGCGTCGGGGTCCAGCAACGTGGCGTCGCCGGGCTCGGGCCGGCGGCTGCTGCGGATGCCGCCATCAATGACAAGATGCACGATGTGGACGCCCTTGGGGTGCATCTCCCGCGCCATGGATTGCGCCATGCCGCGCAGGGCGAACTTGCCCATGGCGAAGGGGGCGGATTGCGGATAGCCCTTCACCCCGGCGCTGGCACCCGTGAGCACGATGGTGCCGGCGCCGCGCGGCAGCATTTGCCGCGCGGCCTGCTGGGCGCACAGAAAGGCGCCGAAGGCGGTGACCTGAAGGGTCTTCTGCACCTCGTCGGGGTCAAGCTCGGCGAAGGGGCCGCGAATGCGGTAGCTGGGGTTGCACACGACCACATCGGCCGGGGGCGTGGCGGCGAACAGCGTCTCAACCTGTTGGCGGTTGGTGACGTCGCAATTGTGCAGGGTGGCGGCGGTTTGCTGCGCCAGGGCGGCCAGCTTGCTGGTGTTGCGGGCGGCCAGCGCCAGGCTGTAGCCCTGCCCCGCCAGCAGCCGGGCGAGCGAGGCGGAAAAACCGTCTCCGGCCCCGATGATCAGCGCATGTGGCATGCCGGCGTCTCCCTTTCCCGCAGTCTGCACGCGGGGGCGGAAGAAGCAAAGCCGGGCTCAGGCGGGACCGCAGGTGCGGCGTTCAGACCAGCATGGAGAGAATGAGCATGACAATACCGGCAATGGTGGAAGCCGCGATAATGCCAACATGCCAGGGCGAAATGGCCGCACGCCGCACCACAAGGCGTCGGATGCTGCCGCCTTGCGTCCAGTACTCTGCGTTCTTATTAAAGTGAGGCATATTAAAATCCCAACTTCGCCCCCAATTTAGACCACGGAAGCGCAAATCTATTCAATGCTACGGTAAAACGATAAACGCCGTATTATCTCCGTTTTGATCGTATTTTATCGGCAGCGCAGTGGCGGGGCAGTGGTTGCCGGCTTGGCGGCCCGCCGCTAGATCAACGGCCTGGGCCGGGCGGGGGAAGACTGATGTCTGACAATGCGTGCTTTGAGGATTTGACCGTTGGGCAGAAGGCCAGCTTCGGCAAGACCATCACCGAGGCCGATATTGTGCTGTTCGCCGCCGTGACCGGCGACACCAACCCGATGCACCTGAACGCCGAATACGCCAAGGACAGCATTTTCGGTGAGCGCATTGCCCATGGCATGCTGGCGGCGGGGCTGATCACCAAGGTGCTGGGCACGCAAATGCCGGGGCCGGGCACCATCTACCTGTCGCAGACGCTGAAGTTCCGCGCCCCGGTGCGGATTGGCGAGACGGTGACCGCGACGGTGGAAGTGCTGGCGCTGCACCCCGAGAAACACCGGGCCACGCTGAGCACCATTTGCACCGTGGCCGGCAAGCCGGTGCTGGAGGGCGAGGCGTTTGTCTCGGTACCCAGCCGCGCCAGCAGGACCAGCGCATGAGCAACCCGGTTATCATCTCCGACTGGCGCGCTGTGCCGGCGGAATGGCGCGGCTGTGCGCTGGCCATGGGGAATATGGATGGCGTGCACCGCGGCCACCGCGCCGTGCTGCGGGCGGCGCATGCCGGGCGGCCGGAATTGCCGCTGGGGGTGCTGACCTTTGAGCCGCATCCGCGTGAGTTCTTCCGGCCGGATGACCCGCCGTTTCGGCTGACGCCACTGCCCGCCAAGGCCGCCGCACTGGGCGCGCTGGGGGTGAAGGTGGTGTTCGCCCTGCCGTTTGACGCCACGCTGGCAGCGATGCCGGCGGAAGCCTTCATGGCCGAGATTCTGCACCAGGGCCTGGGCGCCCGGCATTTGGCCTGCGGCGCCGACTTTGCCTTTGGCCATCGGCGCGGCGGGGATGCGTGCTTCCTCGGCCGGGCGGCGGAAGCGCTGGGCATTGGGCTGACCGTGGTGCCGCAGGTGGTGGACAGCCAGGGGCCGCTCAGCAGCACGCGCATTCGGCGGCTGCTGCAGGATGGCTACCCCGAGCGCGCCACGGAAAAGCTGGGCCGGCCGTGGGAGATTCGCGGCGAGGTGGTGCATGGCGACAAGCTGGGCCGGGTGCTGGGCTGGCCCACCGCCAATATCTGGCTGGGCCGGCATTTGGAGCCGGCGCGCGGGGTGTACGCCACCACCGTGGTGCTGGCCGATGGCCGCGAACTGCCGGCGGTGTCCAATATCGGCCGGCGGCCGACGTTGGGTGGCGACGCGCAAACCCGGCTGGAGACGTTTATTTTTGACTTTTCGGGCGACCTGTACGGCCACGAAATTGGCGTGCGGCTGCGGCATTTCCTGCGCGAGGACCGCAAATTCGACGGGCTGGAGCCGCTGAAGCTGGCCATTGCCGAGGATGAGCGCCAGGCGCGCCAGGTGCTGGCTTCGCTTGACCTTGGCCCGGCCGGGGGCCGATAACCGGGGCATGATCAGGTTGGCACAGATACGAATTCGTGGCCCGGTCCCTTTCTAGGGGCCGGGGTTCTTCGTGCGTCTGCCACCCGCTGAAGGCCGCCTGCCGCGGCCCGGAACAAATCCATGACCGATGAACTGGCCAAGCCCCGTGACTATCGCGGGACTGTTTTCCTGCCCAACACCCCCTTCCCCATGCGCGGCGACCTGCCGAAGCGCGAGCCGGCGACGCTGGCGCGCTGGCAGGGGATGGACCTGTGGGGCAAGGTTCGGGCGAAGTCTGCCGGGCGCGAGAAGTTCGTGCTGCATGATGGCCCGCCCTACGCGAATGGGCCGCTGCATATTGGCCATGCGCTGAACAAGATTCTGAAGGACGTGATCAACCGCGCCGCGCAGATGAGCGGACGTGATGCCGATTATGTGCCGGGCTGGGACTGCCACGGCCTGCCCATCGAGTGGAAGATCGAGGAAGACAATTACCGCTCC